>CAZUFQ010000696.1:0-4279 GCA_964618735.1 uncultured Enterobacteriaceae bacterium | reverse complement strand
CACCTTCTCCCAGGCGGCAAGAAGATTCTGACTGTCGATGACCGAAGAAAAGAGGGGTGTGTTCTGCGCTAATGAAGATGGGGCCACCATACCTGCCTCCTCACCGCTGCTAGCTGACGACGGTTGATTACTGAGAGCTGTTTTGCTGACCGCTAAGAGTTCGCAGCTGACGGCTATTTCTCAAAGTTCATTAATGCCGGTCCATAGTTCTGCGCCGCCAGGTCGCCATTGGCCGCTTTACAATAAGCAAGCCAGAACTGCTGGACATCAAGCGCTTTGTTCGCATTTGCGGCTGAGGCGCCGGCTACATAAACTTTAGCGCCGCCCAAATCAGGGAACCGCCCTTTCTTTTTTTGTTCCTCGATGACGTGCTGGGTGAAATTATCTGCCAGTTTCAAGCGCTCAAAATTGTACTCATCGGAATCTTCTAGCATGTCAGAGATCAGCACGAGAATATGGCGACGAGGTTCACCGTGAAAGATTTTCTCGGCCAGAGAAAGCGCGTGGAGTATATCGGTCTTGGACGAGCGCGGCGCCGTTAACGCCTGGTTAATCGCTCCAACCAGTTCTTCATGGATCTGCTTCAGCTGTTTCTCATAGCGAAGCTTATTGTCGGTGAGGAGATTAAACACTGGCAGTTCTCGGTCCAGGAGTGGGCGAAATTGCGTAAACGTCTCGGCGCTGATGCGGGCCAGTATGATGCGATCGCCATCTTTCAACGCGTCAACAATCTTCGCCCAACTATCGCGGTAAACCGTGAAGTCACGGACACTGGCCGATACGTCCATAAACACCAGCACGACCTTTGGGAGTTGTGTCGGACTATTCTGGCAGGCTGATGCCGCCAGCGCCAACATCAGCACCAACACCACTGCCTCAGAAGCGCGACCGAGACAACTCTTCCTCTGCCTTTCTGGATTGAGCCTCGTACTCATGTCTTGCCTCTCATACTGGTCGCTGCGTGGGTGGACGTAACAGAAGACGCTCCGGATACATGATACTGCGCGATGTCCTGAACAGCGGCAAACTCAGGAAAATGGTTTTTATCGGTGTCATCATCGAAGTAGCGGGGCATCTTCTCGCGGCGGCGGCGATTGACTTTCCGATAAAACGCCATCAGTCCCCAGCCGGTCTCCTTGAGTATCTCCACCTCTGTACGGAAGGTATTAGCCCACTGGTCGAGCTGACCCTCCAGTCGGCGAATGGCTGCGTTAGTGCGATCAAGCCTTTCCTTTGTCTCTGCGAAGTTCGGCTCAGGATCATACGTGAGATACGTCAACACGATGACCCCCACCAGGATAAGGATATTGATCGCGAGAAACGCCATCTCGAGTTCTGGATGGGCTTTGACAAACTCCGGCGTTACTTCCTGGAGATAAGCCAGACGCGCGTGATTCATCTCGTTTAGCACGACAACCAGGATGACCGCTAAGCTAATCAGTTTGATCGCTGTCACCCACCCCGGCGGCGGCCACTGACGAATCCAGATGCCCATCACATGGGCGCAGATAGGAATAGAGAGCCCCACCGCCGCAGCCATGAAGAGCGTATAGAGAGCCGGTTCTTGAAAGATGTTAAACGCCACAATATTGTAGAGCAGCTCACCGAGTGTGATTCCCAGGAGCAGCGCGAAATAGACAGGCCGGGAGAGATAGACAAGCGCGTCACGACGCCCGGTTCGCTCCCGTAAGCGCTGGTACTCCGGTTCATAGGTTTCCTGCAAGGCCTTGCGCAAATCAGCTAGTTTGCCTTCGGCCGGGTCTGCTCGTTTTGTGAACCACTGCTCGGCGCTACGGATCGAGGTATTCACGCCGCTTTGAATCTGCCGCTCCGTTTCACTGAGCGCCGTTGCCTCAGGCGAGGGAATATTCTTGCGCGCATCGAGGCGCGCATTACACCACGTCCACAGACGCCAGGGAAACCAGCCGTACCGTCGCATATAATGTTACCTCCCAAGAATCCAGCGAAGAGGGGCATAGATTAGCAACAAGACTAGGAAACCGCCAAGAGTTGACTCACCAAAGACGGCAGTATTATCGATCAGAAACACCGCCAACGCCGTCAGCGACACAAGCGTCTCCAGAGACGGAACCAAAATCATCGCCGCCAGGACCAGTACCCCAGCTCCTAAAGCCGTCTCGGGGCGCAGCACTCCAGTGGTGTAGCGTTCAAAGAAGAACTTGTAAACGACGGCAAAGCTGAGCAGACTCGCCAGCGTCCGTCCTAAAGCCCCTGGGCCCAAGCCGACAGGTGGAGCAAGTGCGGGCCCGCCACGCAAGCCGGACAACATCCCGCGCCTGATAAGCGTCAACCCAAGCAACAACAGCGCGAGCAAGGCAAGTGCGCCGATTAATCCGATGGCAGCGTTACGATCCATGCGCCACCTTGTTTTATGGAGCAGTTGCTTTGGGAATGTAGTTCCCCAGCCATTTGACGAAAGAAAGCCTGTCTTTTACCCGATTAAATAAGCGCTCATCTGCCGTCCAAAACTCGCACTCGCGCAGTTCTGCTAACGCCAAATAGGTCGCATCATACACGGTCGCAAAGCCAAACGCGGTAGCGACCTCCCACGCTCGCTGTCTCTGCTGCGGCAGAGAGACCTGCTGGATCGGCAGCGCCTGCAACTTTGCGAACGCAATTTCAGCTTGCTCAGGCGTGAGTTCCTTACGTACTACCACCTTTTGTCGCAGGATACTGTCCGTCTCAACTACAAAGAATGCAGGAACTAATGAGCAGTCTCCCGTCATGCGCCCATTCGTCAAACAACGCATCTGCTTTGTCACTGTCTGGTTCTGTGACCACGACCTTCACTGCCAAGCTGGCGTCCACACAAACTTCCCTGGTTGGACTCATCGGCTGGCGCGCCCCTCTCGAAGCTTTCGGAGGATTTCTACGGAATCACCAGTTGTAGGAAGTTGCGTCCGAACCTGGCGGGCTTCCTGTAACCACGCTTTCAAGGACATAGGCTGCTGTGCGCCGTTGATCATCACCTGCTGCTCAGGGATGATGCTGACGCGTGTCCCTTCGGGAAGGATCACTTCCTCTTCCAATTCGATCACATTTCCTTTCACGATACCTTTGTAGGTCATGGGGATACCCTCGTTGTATTTTTGCGTAGTCCATTTGCTGTCCTTGCAAATTTTATCCTTTTTTCTATGGCTGACTGCTGATTGCTGATAGCTGTTTTACTGACTGCTGATTGCTGATAGCTGTTTTACTGACTGCTAATAGCTATTTTGCTGATCGCTTCTTTCAAAACGGATCATGATCGAAGATCACGACATCCCCTGTCACCGGCGAGGATAATTTTTTTGGCTCATTGTACAGGATCTTGATAGTTCGCTTCGCCGGACTTACCGATACACTCCAACAAAACAGGTAAAACATCCGGAAGGGGCGGATCATGCCCCCAGAATCCTCTTGCTGGTAATGCACCACCATACCAACCACCTGGGAATTGTTTGTCCAATGCAAGCACGAGTTGCCCAGAGCCGAAAAAGTTCATTTGGTCCGGGGAATATACGAGCAGGTTCTTGTAGCCCGGCCCGCCAAGTTCAGGTTGCAGACGATCTGCGACGGTTGCCGTCCGTGAATGGGGCAGGTACACAACAGTCAGTAGACCGTCTGCAAGATTTTCGGCGCGAGTAACAGCCTGCTCCCCTTCGGCCTCTTCTTTAGCAGTAATGCCCTGCGCAGCGCGATCCGCAGCACGGACCTTGACGATCTCTTCTTGCGAAGCTCCCATTTCTACCAAAGCCGGGATATAGCCCCAGTCATTCGCAGCAACCAGCTCGAACCAGCGAGTCCAACGCTCGGGTGGCAGCTTGAGCAAATCGAATACCTGATGGAGAGACGTAGGCCGATTCTCGCCTGCTCGGTCACCGTGGTGGTCAATTTCGACAAACTGGACTGGAGTCAGATCCAAGTCATTCGTCAATTCAATTAAAACTGGAATAAGACCATGAGCCAGTGTTTCACTAATTTCTCGACGGTAAGCAGATGCTTTTGCTCCCCAGGCTAACCTCTTGTCATGAAACCGTTCCGGCGCAACTTCCAACAAAAGGTCACGGGTTGTGATCATTTCGAGGTCGTGGCCACCGAGGAAAAAGACAAGGTTGTTGGGGGCGGTCATGGTTTTTTCTTCCACGGGTGCTCTGTGAGCCTTGGCAGGACCGGGTTCGTTTTATCTACCTGATCATCTAACGGCCTGAGGAATTCGCATTGTGAGGCAATGCCATCTGAACCCTGGTCATTAGCGACAAACCAACGGTAAGTCTCT
>CAZUFQ010000695.1:0-4281 GCA_964618735.1 uncultured Enterobacteriaceae bacterium | reverse complement strand
CTATGTTTTCGAGCCCAATGACGCCGCGTTCCGCCGCGCCGTGAAACGAGGGTTTGAGGCGCGGTTAGAGCAAATGTTCATCCGGGGCGCTTTTGCTGGCGACACGCCGGCGACCTCATATCAAGTTGTCGTCGAGGACCCAGTGAATACTCCCCAAAGTGTAGAACAAGGACGTTTCATTGTGGAACTTAAGGTCGCGCCTTCAGTTCCTTTGCGCTTCCTGACCGTGCGCTTAGAGCAGACAGGAGAACGCGGGCTCGTTCTAGAGGGGCGATGAGTTATGGCGAATCCGGCGAATGAAACCGTCATTTACACATTTACTTCGTTTAATTTCTCCGTCGAAATTACCATAGAGGGCGAGGCGGAGCAGTTGTGTAGCGCGGCTTTCTCAGAGTGTGATGGTTTGGAAATGACGATGGATGTGAAAACCATCCGCGAGGGGGGCAACAACGGTAAACAGATTCGCCTGACCGGCCCCTACAATTTCGGGCAGGTCACGCTCAAGCGCGGCATGACCGCCAATTTTGATTTGTGGGATTGGGTGAAGGGAGTGCTGCAGGATCCGAAACTGCGCGCCGACGCCGAGGTTGTCGTGCTGGCTCCCGATGGGCAGACCGTGCGTGCGAGTTTCGTGCTCGCGCGGTGCCTTCCTATCAAATTGAAAGCGCCGCCCCTGAACGCCAAGGACGGCACGGTCGCCATTGAAGAGCTGCAGCTCGCCTATGAGTCGCTGACGTTGAAAAAGCCGAACGAGTAACATCCTGTGTGGAGAGCTAATCGATGCCTGAAGCGATGAAACTGGAAAAAGCTGAATTGCGCCAGCTTGACGCCGAGTTTCGCAATGAGATCAACGCGGAACGTAATGCCAAAGTGCAGTTCAACCCGGAAACCCTCAAGGTAAGTTTCGCCAATCAACTGCAAACACCCTCAGGAGCAGGAGACCAGCGCGGAGCTCCGGCGCGGCAATTTGTCGGGGCCGGCACAACCAAGCTCTCTTTGCAACTGTGGTTCGATGTGACTGCGCCGTTGCCCGAGGGACAAACGCAAGAGACTGATGTCCGCAAGCTCACGCAGAAGGTGGCGTACTTCATCACTCCAGTGCAAGAAGGCGACAAGTTTGTTCCTCCCGCCGTGCGGTTTATTTGGGGCTCTTTCCAGTTCGACGGGTTGATGGATTCGCTCGAAGAGTCGCTTGAATTCTTCTCGAACGATGGCAGGCCTCTGCGCGCCAGCATGACGCTGGCTCTGTCGCAGCAGAAAATTACTGAATTCACTTTTCGCCCGACGGCTGGACCTGGAGCGCCGGCGACGCCTGGCACGCGCCCGCTCACTTCGGCTCCGGCGGGGTCGACCGTACAGAGCTTGGCGGCAAGTCAAGGAAAGGGAAATGACTGGCAGTCTATCGCTGCGGCGAACAACATTGAGAATCCTCGTCTCTTACAGCCTGGTCAACTTATTGACATGAATGTCCGCTTACCACCGTCGCCCTTGGAGGTGCGAACCGCGCAAGGTGGAGGCAGCCCGTTACAAATCGGAAGAACCTAAGCAGTAAGAAGGTGTTGCTATGGCTGTTGTCATTAATGAATTTGAAGTCGTGCCGGCGGAACCATCAGCGTCTCAATCGTCTGGCGCAACGACGTCGGAAGAAAAAGAAACTTCGACATCGCCTTCAGAGCATGAAGTCGAACGGACGATAGAGCGTCAACGAACGCGCTACGCGCGGGTGTGGGCGCATTAACGGATCCTTATATGAAAGGCGCGCTAAGATGTGGATTTGACAATCACGTTTGTGTGCCACTGCTGGCTTGCCCAGCAGTGCAGCGTACCACACGGATAGCAAGCTATCCGTGGCACACCAAAATCTAGAGTTTAGGTTGTGCCACATCCAGGCTGACGCCTTACAGTTTTTCTTCGGGTTTCTCTACTATGCCAAGCGCTTTGCCTACCGGACTACACGCTTCGCGGCCCCGCATCTTTATGGGGGGAAGCGAACAACCCACGCTGAGCGGGGGCTTGCTGTCCATGATGATCGGCGAACACCTCAGCGGGCTCTATCGCTGTGAAATCAAATTCGGCAATTGGGGGCCGGTCAACAATAACATTGATTTTCTCTATTTCGATCGTCAACTGCTTGATTTTGGCAAAGACCTACAAATCAAATTAGACGATGAGGTGCTCTTTACGGGAAAAGTCACAGGTCTGGAGGCGGAGTTTCCCGAGGCGCAACCCCCAACGATTACTGTGCTTGCTGAAGATCAGTTCCAGGACCTGCGGATGACGCGCCGTACGCGCACCTTTTCCGATGTCAGCGATGCTGATGTTGTGAACCAGATCGCGACTGAGTACGGCTTGAGTGCAAACGTCCATGCTGATGGCCCCATCTACAAAATCTTGGCGCAGGTCAATCAGAGCGATCTCGCCTTTTTGCGCGAACGAGCGCGGACCATCGACGCGGAACTGTGGTTGGATGGGCGCACTCTCAATGTTTCCTCCCGTGCGAATCGCAATGGAGGGACGCTGCAAATGCGCTATGGCAGTGAACTGCGTGAATTTTGTGTCTGTGCGGACCTGGCGATCCAGCGCACCAGCGTGACCGTGAGTGGATGGGATGTCTCCAGTAAATCCGGGGTGCGTTACGAGGCGACCGAGTCGGCTATCAGCAATGAAATACAGAATGACGCTAGCGGCGTCGGTATCCTTCAGTCTGCATTTGGCCAGAGGAAAGAAACGCTTGCACATACCGTTCCGTTCAATAGCCAGGAAGCCCAAGCGGCGGCGGAATCGTATTTTAAGATGAGCGCTCGACGGTTTCTGACGGGGCGAGGCGTGGTGGAAACCCAGGCCGGTCTGCATGTCGGGAGTTTTGTCGAACTGCAGGGATTGGGGTCGCTCTTTAGCGGTCGATATTATCTTGTTGATGTCGTCCATCTGTTTGATGGCAAGCACGGTCTCCGCAGCGAGTTCCGTGTTGAGCGTCCCGGTATCGGACGTTCATAGGCAACTGACGAACAGATGGGAAGGAAGGAACTGGCGTGTTGGAGAAACCCGCACTCGAAATGATCCTCGACACCAGAGCGCCGCACGGTCTGGGTGGGCCGTGGTATGGCGTCTATCCTGCTTTGGTCAGCGACATTAAGGATCCTGACGGAATGGGGCGTGTGAAGGTCACGTTGCCGTGGGCGCCTGATAACGGCGGCAATCGCTACGAAGTGTGGGCGCGAGTGGCGACGCTCATGGGCGGCAAGAATCGCGGCAGTTGGTTCATTCCCGACGTCAATGATGAAGTGTTGATTTTATTTGAAGGGGGCAATCCGCGCCGCCCCTATGTCGTCGGCGCTCTGTGGAACGGCAGCGACTCGCCTCCCGAATCCATGGACGGAGCAGGGAATAACTATCTTAAGGTGTTGCGTTCGCGCAACGGCGTGAAGCTGACCTTGGATGACGCGGATGGTCAAGAGAAATGCATCATCGAAACGCCGGGCGGACAGAAGCTCACCATGAAGGATGGTCCGGGATCAGTTGAGATTGTCGACAGCAACGGCAACTCCATCAAGTTAGAGACCAGCGGCGTTACCGTCACCGCGTCCGCTAAAGTGACGGTCAATGCGAGCACGGTCGAAATCTCCGCCGGTATGGTGACGGTGAACGCTGGGATGTCAAAGTTCAGCGGCGTCGTACAGGCCGATACGGTGATTAGCAACAGCGTGGTCAGCGCGTCCTACACACCGGGCGCGGGAAACATATGGTGAGGAAGCAATGCAAGAGCCTATCCTCTGGACATCGCCATCACCGTTATGGACTAGCGCCGCAGGCGCCGCCGACCTGCAAGTACGGCGCACGATCTTGCAACAGCCTGCCTTACTGCGGTTCGCTAGCGACACTTTTATGGATGAGTTTCTTGCCCTGCTTGAGAATGAACCGACACGGCTCGGTGAGTTTGTTGCTCAGCCGGAGACCTGGCGTGGCGCCCTCGCTGCCCCGCCGCCGACCAAAACGCCGCCGCTATTTGCCCGTACTCTTCATCGCTTGGGTAGGCTGGCGCGGCAGAAGAGTGGAGCGTCATCATTGCTGGCGACGAGCGGCGGGAACTCTTTACCTGCGTCAGTCACAGGAGGTGAGGTCTCCTCTCTGACTGGGCAACTCCAAACGCTCAAGCTGTATCAACCCGGTCATCAACGGTATTATCTATTGACAGCTTGTTTAGTGTGTGGACGCGCAGGCTTACCAGATCGAGCCATCAATACAGGGCAACAAGAGCGCACGTCATTTGTGGTGCGCCGC
>CAZUFQ010000694.1:0-4286 GCA_964618735.1 uncultured Enterobacteriaceae bacterium | reverse complement strand
GGACGTTTGGTGTTGGCCACCGCCAATGCTACGCGTAGCGCAGCCGCGGCAACGGACATTGCTTATACGGCAGCTGGAGGGACAGCGAATTATTTGAAGAGTCCGTTGCAACGTGGTTTACGTGATATCCATGCTCTCACGCAACATGTGGCGACTTCGCCACCACAATGGGAGAGAGGGGGACGATTGCTGCTCGGGCTCGATCCGAAATTCCCGTTGATGCTGTTGTGAGTGCGATTATCTCATTGTTTCATCAGGTCCTTGCTAACAATGGTTCTCACTTGCCTGGACCCTCTTTACCGGGAGCGCAATCGTCTCAGTTGTTCATTGCTTACCCTCTTTGCGGCCATATATGACACGATCGTAATAAAGCAATTCGCCAACTATTTTTCTTGAAATACTAATTGAAAATAAATTAGTAGCAGATTAGTATTTCGGCGTATGGATATCCCTATTCATCCGCCAACATTTGCAGATGTTTTGAGCCGCATTAAAGATCTTGCTCATGGACAAAGACTGGTAGAGGTGCTTACTCTTGGTATCGGTCCCGCGCCAGGAGGAAAATATCGCCATTGGGACACTTTACGACATATTAAGCCTCCAGATGGGCTCTCTTCGGAAGAATGGTGGGCAGGCATCAAATTTGCCCGCTTTCCGGCTCGACGAGAAGTCCCGTTGTTCAAGGATAAGACTGGCCGTTCTTTTTTCTACACCCTTGCCGATCCGGTTCTCGAAATGCTGCATGAGATCGACCGGGACGCGAGTGGCCGTATTGCTGTTGCTGACCAGATTACAAATCCGCAGACGAGAGACCGCTACATTCAGAGTTCTTTAATTGAGGAAGCCATAACGTCGAGTCAACTTGAAGGCGCTTCGACGACGCGAGAAAAAGCGAAAGAGATGCTGCGTTCGGGACGAGAGCCCATAGATCATAGTGAAAAGATGATCGTCAATAATTATCGGGCAGTTCAGCTTGTCACTCGCCTGAAGGACCAACCTCTTTCCCGAGATCTCCTCCTTACTCTTCATCGTACGGTTACCGAAGGAACACTCCAGGAGGGTGCTGAGCGCCACTACTTACGACAACCTGGAGATAATATCGGAGTGTACGACAATCGCGATCACACGTTGCTACATGAACCGCCGCCAGCGGGCCAGATTCCTGAACGGATCGATGCCCTGTGCTACTTCGCCAATGAGGTGCAATCAGCCGCTTTTCTCCATCCCGTTCTCAAAGCGATCATTCTCCATTTCTGGTTCGCGTATGACCATCCGTTTATAGACGGGAATGGTCGTACTGCGCGAGCCGTATTCTACTGGTCGGTGCTTTCACAACAGTATTGGCTCTTCGAGTTTCTTTCGATCTCAAACATCATCCGCAAGGCTCCGGTGAAATACGCGCGGTCATTTCTCTATACCGAAACCGATGAGAACGACCTGACGTATTTTATCCTTGCCCAACTACAAGTGATCCGGCGCGCGATTAGAGAGTTATATATCTACGTGGAGAGAAAGCTGGAAGAGGTGCGCCACGTCGAACACCTCCTTCGTGCATCGACTCTCTTGAATCATCGACAGTTGGCGTTACTGGGGCATGCGTTGCGTCACCCTGACATGCGCTATTCCATCGTTTCTCATAAAACCAGTCACGGTATTACCTACCAAACCGCACGTACCGATTTACTGGACCTAGCAAAGAAACACCTTCTGCGCAAAACAAAAACTGCGCGAGCATTTGTCTTCTCCGCCCCGCCTGATCTTACCGAGCGCGTGCGGAAACTTTCCCGATAGTGTGTTGTCAGAAACGCGAAAAAAACGTTTTGCTCAAGGAAAAGAAGAGACAAAAGCCTAAGTCTCTTTTCACCTTTATTACACTACTGGTCGCGCCAATACTTCATTCTCCACTCGCCGCTTCAGCCAACGACCATTATCGGCGCTGCCCACCAGTTTACCGTTTTCGACAATAACTTTACCTCGTAAAATTGTCATCACGGGATACCCGTGACACTGAAACCCTTCCCAAATGCTGTAATCCGAATCTGCATGCAGATCGCTGACGGTAAGCGTCCTGCGCAGGTTTGGATCAAGCAGCACGAAGTCTGCATCGCTGCCAAGTTGAATAGCGCCTTTCTGTGGATAGAGTCCCAGAATCTTGGCGGCGTTTGTTGAGGTGATATCAGCAAAGCGTTGCAACGACATGCCTCGTTCCGACACGAATTTGGTGAATGCGACTGGGATACGCGTTTCGATACCATTGTGTCCGCCACACACGGTCGCGATTCTATCGCCCCACAATTTAGGACCTTTGAATGTCGTATATTCGTCAGTTGCCGTCGTAGAAATCCTTCCATCGAGCATGCCGGCAATCAATGCATCACGGTCGTCCGCAAACTTGATAGCCGGGTAGGTGTGAATCGCTGTGCCGACGGGCTTTTTATAATCATCACAAGTAAACTGAAGATAATTGTGGAGCGCTTCACCATACACAGGGCGTCCTTCATTACGGGCCTCGGCAATCGCCGCCACGCCTTCTTTGGCGGTGACATGAACAAAGTAAACACCAACTCCAGTGTCTTTCGCCAAACGGAGAACGGTGCGAAAAGCGATATCTTCAGACAGATTGTTATGTACGAGGTGCAGGTTGTATCCTTGGTCGTTCCCCTCCTGTTGCAGTTTTTTGGTCATGAATTGCACGATCTCTTCGTCCTCGGCATGGATCGCCATCATGCCGCCATGCTTGGCGACTTCAGCAAAAACCGTCCACAGATGACCATTCGGCACGCGCACTGGATTGTTCACGGTAAAAATCTTGAAGCTGCCTACGCCTTCTTCTAACGCCTCACGAATCTCACCGACGGTTTCGGAACGAACTTCTCCGGCAATGATGTAGTGAAAAGCGAAGTCAGTGTAACAGTGAGAGCGAAACACCGACCGACGGCGCTCGATTGTTTCAGAAATAGACCGACGCGTCTGCCCAGTGAGTGCGGCGCGGCTGAGGTCGCCGGCGAAGTCGATCATTGTTGTGACGCCACCAAATGCTGCGGCGCGGCTGGCGGCTTCCGGCGGCTGCGTCATGACATCAGCTTGTCCCGTCCAGTCCGGCGGCACTGGAATGCCGACGTGGGCATGGGGCTCGATCCCGCCCGGCAGGACGATCATTCCTTGCGCATCGATCACACGCGCAGACGTTGACGCAAGCGTTCCCGGCTGTCCGAAAGCGGCAATCTTTTCTCCCTGAACACCTACGTCCATTTCGCTGGCGGAATAGGGCGTGACCACCTGCCCTCCACGAATGATGAGATCTAACACGATCCATCTCCTTTTTGCGTATAGCGTATGGCCGATGGCCCGTTCGCTTCGCTCACTCTATGGCTTATGGCAGATGGCTCGTTCGCTACGCTCACTCTATAGCTTATGGCTCGCTCGCGTTGCTCGCTCTATGGCAAGACAGTTTTTGCTATTAGCTATATGCTATAGAGCGACCACAGGGAGCGGGCCATAGAGCGCACGTCGTGCGCGAGCTATAAAGCGACCACAGGGAGCGGGCTCTCAGCCATTTCCTGATTTACACGCTTGGCTTCGATATCACCTCGCTCGACACCCGCCGTTTCAGCCAACGACCGTCAGTTGAGCTTCCCAACAATTTGCCGTTCTCAACAATGACTTTCCCGCGCAAGATGGTCATGACGGGGTAGGCCGCACTCTGAAAACCTTCCCAAATGCTGTAGTCCGAGTCGGCGTGTAGGTCACTGAGAGTGATGGTCTTCTTCAAGTTCGGATCAAGCAGTACGATGTCAGCATCGCTACCCGGCTGGATCGCCCCTTTCTGAGGATACATGCCGAGAATCCGCGCGGCATTCGCAGAGGTGATATCAACGAAGCGCTGCAGCGACATGTTCCGCTCAGCCACAAACTTGGTGTACGCTACTGGGACACGGGTCTCGATGCCATTGTGCCCGCCGCAGACGGTCTCAATCGTATCGCCCCACAGCTTGGGCTTGCGATAAGTAGTGTACTCGTCAGTCGCCGTGGTCGCCAAATGACCATCTACTAAACCCATGGTGAGGGCGTCACGGTCCTCGGGAAATTTAATCGCCGGATAGGTGTGGATCGCTGTGCCGCCGGGCTTTTTGTAGTCTTCACAGGTGAATTGCAAATAGTTATGCAACGCCTCACCGTAGACGGGTTGGCCTTCGTTGCGCGCTTCGGCAATGGCCGCCACGCCTTCCTTGGCGGTCACGTGCACGAAATAGACGCCAACGCCGGTGTGCTTGGCCAGACGAATA
>CAZUFQ010000693.1:3668-4287 GCA_964618735.1 uncultured Enterobacteriaceae bacterium | reverse complement strand
CCCAACGATCTTGTGTACTGCGCCGATAATTTCGACCACACTGTGCGTATCTTCACGCCTGAAGGAAAGTTATTGCGGACGCTCGGCAAAAAAAATGAGCCAGCGGCGACCGGGTTTAAGGCGTGGGATACCCCAGTGCAACGCGCGGCCGGCCCTTTTAACATGGTGACAAATGTCGCCCTCGCGCCTGATGGCAACTTGTATGTGGCGGATGGATATGGCAATGCCCGCGTCCATGTGTTCTCGCCTTCGGGCGTGTTGCAGTTTTCTTGGGGCGAACCCGGCAGTGGGCCGGGGCAATTTCGACTTCCACACGCTATCGCCGTTGATCGTCGTGGCGTGGTCTATGTTGCCGATAGAGAAAACTCTCGCATCCAAGTCTTCAAAGGCGACGGAACCTACATCACGGAATGGAAGCACGTCCAGCGCCCAGATGATCTTTACATTGATGCCGACGAGAATCTGTTTGTGGCGGAGTTGGGGTTTAAATCCGGGGTCATGCGCTCCAACATGGGAGCCATCGTCCGGCCGCACTAACGTCGTGCCTGTGTTAACCGTTTGAAGTTAAGTTGTACAGTTCAGCACTGCTTTGGCGCATCCGGTTGGTTGGCCCCCGCCC
>CAZUFQ010000693.1:2566-3658 GCA_964618735.1 uncultured Enterobacteriaceae bacterium | reverse complement strand
CCGCCGCATGAACCTCATGCGTGTGTGAGCGTGTTGACGTTGGATGGCGAGGTGCAGACGCGCTTTGGCGGGCCGGATGGCTGCGCCCCGGGCAACTTCTTTGCGCCGCACGGCATTTGGTCAGACTCACGTGGTGATCTCTACGTGAGTGAAGTGACCTATAGCGCTGGCGGGAGACGAGGATTGATCCCGCTGGATTGTCATTCGTTGCAGAAGTTCGTCCGCATACGAGAGCACTAAGGGCTCTCTATTCGGCGGAAGGGCGCCGCGGCTTCCCTACCGCCGCATACACCCGATCAAAAATTTTCCCCGTGCATTCCGACACCCCAGGAATGTACGGCTCGGTGAGGTACCGGTATAACTGAGCCCGGTGAGAGAAACGTTGCATTGTACGAATCCACGCCGCTAGTCCTACAATAAAGCCCACCCAGCTCTCTAGGAGGAAAAAAGGAAGGGCGATGATTTTGGGCATGGGCTGGATCGTGACATCGCTTTGCCCAAAGACGCCGGGATTAAGAATAAACGCGGCTGCGATCATGGCGGTGAGGACGCTGCCGACGATAAAGATTTGTCCACAGAGCTGAATGAACAACGGCTTCCATCTCGTTTGCATGTGTTCCCTAACGTCCCTTTTGCAAAAGCGCTTTCTTTGACCAAATAACTACGTGAGACAGGGATTGACCAAAAAATTGGCTCAGCACTTAGCTGGCCTTGCAGAAGAACGCAATGCCCTCTAGGCCCCGCGTTGGACAACGGAAAGAAATTTCTAAGAAGAGCAAAGTCGTCATTCCCCGCGAAAGCGGGCATCCAGAAATCCCGCACTATCGAGGGGTGTGGTGGTGGCGGCTCTCCTTGTCGAAGCCAGCAACCTGGGTTATCGAGAAATACGCTTGGAGGCTGTGAACTGAGGGAGAATGATGAGCAAAAGGCCCGCCTACGATCCGATTGATCCAAAGTATTGGGACGAACAAGACCTGCGCTTCGAAATCGAGCGCGTCGCCAAACTGTTCGCCGATTGTCGCCTCTGCAATAAATTCTGCGGCAGTTTCCCACAACTTTTTGACGCCATAGACAGTAACTTTACGGAAAAAA
>CAZUFQ010000693.1:0-2556 GCA_964618735.1 uncultured Enterobacteriaceae bacterium | reverse complement strand
GAGCAAAAGGCCCGCCTATGATCCGATTGATCCAAAGATAGCGGCGCAAAAGAACGTGGCCGCGCTTGCTTGACACGTTGCTGCGGAACGCACGGTAGTGGCGACCAATCCAACCTGTTCGCAGATGATTCGTGTCGAATATCCACGGTTACTCGGTACGGATGAAGCGAAAGCCGTCGCCGCCAAAACGATGGACCCCACCGCATTCTTAGCGTCACTGGCCGTGCAGGGTAAATTGAACCGTGATTTCAAAACGAGTGCTGGCAAGATTGCCTACCACATGCCATGTCACTTACGCACACAAAACATCGGCTACAAAACCCGAGACGTGCTCTCATTGTTGCCGAATACCAAGGTTGAAGTCATTGAGGCATGCTCCGGTCATGATGGCATCTGGGCGATGAAGAAAGAAAACTTTGCGGCGTCATTGAAATGGGGAGGCAAAGCGTTCCGCGGCATCAACGAAGCTGAGTCGGATGTCACCTGCTCCGATTGTCCGCTCGCCGCTATTCAGATCCAACAAGGCACAGGGCGAAAGCCGCTCAATCCCATCGAGATCCTCGCGAAGAGCTATCGTGGAGAACAAATCATCGGAACGGATCAAGTCAAAAAGTCAGAAGTGAAATTTATTCGCTCCGGCAGTGAGTGAAAAGGCTTGTAGTAATTTTTTAAAAGGCGCTTGCACGACACTTCGATATAGGACAGGCGACGCCTTCGGTGAGCCAATAGCCCAACCAAAGCGCCCCACTGTAAGAGCGAACACTACCCTGTTTATTATCCATCTTCAAAATTTCCCCTTTCTCTCTTCCCCAATTCTCCGCTCTTCTCCTGCAATAGTCTGTCACCCTGTTGGATAATGCTTCCATATCCGCACGATATACTCCCGAGAGTCATATTCGGTAAACTTCTCTATTCGCTTCTCTCCTTGCATTCGTCGCCAGACGGTTTCCATGGGAAATTTCATTTCTTTCTAGCTACTTCTGTCAAATCAGTTTTCCATTCTGATGTTGGCATCATTTCTGCTAAGCTGGCTGATTAGTCGCCTCAGCTCAAAGAAAATTCCTAGCTCCGGCCACCACCAGTCGTCTGGTAAAAAAGGGGAGACAATGTCATATTGGATGATCAAATACGCTTCTTTACTCTGTGGTTTTTTCGACAGGACAGGGACTTTATTTTATATCTCCCGTCTATATTGTGGCAGCCGTGCGGCTCTTAGGGAAAGAAGCAGTACATCAAGTCTCAGAGCACAGTTGAGCACCCATATCGAAGATGGGGCAGGAAACTGGAACGTTGCGCATCCATGGGAACAGGAAAAGGATGGAACAAATCTTGACTTTCTCCCTCTATCGCTGCGAGCAAAACTTAACGCCTCGTTTGACGTTCCTTTGCGTTCCATTCTCATTGTTGTTGCGATAGGCATAGGCGTGAGCATTTTCGCTATAGAACAGACATTTTTGCTGCCTCCAACAGTCTCGACCTTCCTCTCTCTTATGTCTGGAATGCTAGTGGTCGGCCTCGCCTTCTTCTGGATGTTACATCGTAGAAATATCAGGTGGAGGAAGGAGCTTGCAGCAATTCGCAGCGAAGTAGAAACCCATGAACAAGAACGAATGAAGAGCCTCATGGCCGCAAACGCAACGTTGCAAGCGGAAATTACGGATCGACAGCGAGCAGAAACACGCACTCAAGCTTTGCTTGCGGTTACGGAAGACATTAGCGGCACTTTCGATTTACATACACTCTTACAATGTGTCCAACGTCGGACGGTGGAAATATTGCCGTGCGATATTGTAGGGACGTTTTACTGGAATCCGCAAAGTGAAACCTTCCGGCTGATTTCCCAGCACGGTCTTCCTGATGATCTTGCGCCAGCGGCAATGGGACTAGCGTTCCCGATCGGTCAACCATTTGACGGCCAAGTCGCAGCTGGACACACTGTCGTTATCAATACCTCGGCGGCACAACCGCCAGCATTGAGGCAATTGCTGGGTCACTTCCATGTCAAGGCGTTAGGTGTTGTTCCTCTGCGCGTGCGAGGCAGCCACTTAGGAGCACTAGTCGCTTGCAGCACAACAGAAGACTACGGCTTTGATGAAGACAAAGTTGAGCTTCTCAAAGGCATCGCGCAACAATTAGCGGTCGCTATTGAAGCTGCAGATTTATACAAGCGCCAACAAGAAGAAACCGAGATAGCGGAAATATTGGCGCATGTAGGGCAGACTATGATTGCCTCGCTTGATACGAAGACCCTCTTAGGGAAACTTTGCCAACTGACAGCTGAAGCCCTGGAAAGCAATTGCAGTTGCACCTTTCTCCGTCAGCCCGAAGAGGACAGCTATAAACCCGTCGCCGAATGGGGACTCTCGCTGGAGCACAAGACGCTTCTCAGCGTGCTGCAGCTGCCGACGACAATTGTCGCCGATCTCGTCGGCCATCTTCAAGAACATGAAATTCTGGAAGGGAGCGATCCAATTTTTTGCAATCTCACCCCGCAAATCCTTCTGCAGCACTGCGGGTTAACAAACGTCACTTTTTTACGCTTACGGCGAGGCCAAG
>CAZUFQ010000692.1:0-4291 GCA_964618735.1 uncultured Enterobacteriaceae bacterium | reverse complement strand
TACTGAGAGAACATTTGCCAACCGTGCTAATAGCCCTTCCCGGGGCTTAAAACGCACCTGAGCTCGCACAGACTTACCCTTCTCTGTAATCTCTACCCCGGCCTCACCTTCCACGAGGAGTCCTTTTTCTTGAAGTGCAGCAACCATCTCGTTAAGTCCAACTCCCGAGTCAACGTGCTCAAGCTGCCCGAATGGATGGCCAACCTCTGGAGTCCGAATGAGGCTGTCAACAATATCTGTCGGAGAAGATGAAATTGTTCTGCAAAGCCTAAGGTTAACTGATCCGCTGGGGGGAAGAAGTACTGAAGAATATCATAACGCTGGAGAATATCGCGCACCGCTTCAATATCTCGGCCGGCGTGAAGAGTTTCTACATCCTTCGGAGAAAATCCATAGAGGGGAATCGAACAAACTCCTAATCGTCTATCAGCTTCAGCCGGATCTAGCGCTATTAGCTTCGTAAGATGAAAGGTAGGGAGCTTTGTCTTGGCTGCAATTTCCTGAGAATCATTTTCTTGTAGCTCGGTTTCAATTTCAATCAACGAAAGTTGTTGAATGATATCCTTCCATACCGCAAGAAAATTAACTGTTGCAATCGAGAACGGTTCGACAGTTACATTCTTTACACGCTCCAATAGTTGCGTGCTGAATTGCTCAATCTGTCCTTTTAGGGCCTCTTGATTTTCGCTGAGCCATTGGAGATCTTTTTGTCCTATCGAAACTCTACCAAGGATTTCAGAGAGAACCCGCGCCGCCTCTCCAAGGTTAACCACAACTGGACGAGCCATCATTACCTTGAGAGAGGGCATTGCCGCCTGAATATCACCATGTGCAAGAGCCGCAGATCGAGCATCCGATTCACCAGAAATAACGACAACACGTCTTCGTTTCTCTTCGACACCGACAGAAACTACAGGATGCGAAAAGCCGGAAGCCCCACGGATCGACAATGCAGACCGAGGTTCTACTTCAACTGCGCGGAGAACGCTCTTCCAGAATTCAGATTTTGTGCTGTCTTCTGCCATTTATCAAAAACTCTCCATTAAGAGGCTAACGGCTCGCCTTCAGCGGCAAGGCCCCAAACCGCTGCTGTTTAGATTTAGCAGGAACCGCAAGCGGGGCCGCGTCCGCTGGAGGGCGTGGTTAGGCTTCTTATTCCGCCCTCTTCTACACCTTTTGTGACCATTCGTTTCCTCCCTCTCGCTTTGCCTGCAGGGGTAGGGCCATGTTCCTATCTTCCTAGCCTTGCGATGTTTCCTTTTGGGTCATGCTCGTGCCGAGCCTAATTCCCCGGAACAGCAAGCATCATTGGTGTCTGGCATGAAATAGAAGCATCATCGCAAGGTTCGCTGCATCTGATTTGTTCAGCAAAGTCTTCATGGTCAGTCCTGCTGTTCTACCGCAATCTCCGGCTGATATACGGGCCGTAAGGCATACCTTTCTCGAGGTAAATGACCCGGTAACGTCCTAACGGAATGATTGGCAGAAGATGCATAATGTGCATCCACTTCGTCTGCAGCACTGAGCGACATGCTGGACACTGGTCATCGTTCCCTATGAGGCGCATCCCAAAAACAAACTGCACGGTGGTTTTGTAATCCGGGGTCGCCTCAGTGGTCTTGGCACGGCAATCTGCACAAAATCCGTCAGGACCAATTCTCTCCCCAGGAAATCGCGTCCAATACTGCTCCGCGTTCAAAATATCTAAACATCGTCGTCGTAACTCGTCACGAGCAGCCTCTAATGCTTCTGGTCGGTAGTCGGATGACTCGACAGCGACCAGACGAAGAAGCGCGTGATCGTCGAGCGCTTGCATCCGCTGCTCAATCTCCCTCTGCTCTTTCAAGGTATCCTCCGGTGTTACGAAGCCTAACATGTATTAGACAACTGCCCTATCTCCATTAACAGCAACATGTTGCCAACAGTAGAAACTTGTTCCTACTGCTACAAACTTTTTGGTTTCTATATCTGGCAACATGTTTATTGCGGTTCCTATAAACTCTATAAACATTTGATTGCCTCTCTATAAACCTGATAAACCTTGGCCGTCAAGGATTTGCTCTTCGAAGCCCAGGGCGACCAGGGAAAATTGTTCAGTTCACCTGAACAAGGAATGCCGCCAATTATTACGCCTTCATCAGTGAGGAAGTGAACTAGCCTACGTGTCGCGATCCAGCCCACGGTGCCGTGAGACGGCGCCGTTCATTGCACGCAGCCTATGCGGCCCATGATTGCACGAGCAGTTGATGCTCCGCGATCCAAACACGCCAGCGCTGTCGCTAGTACTCGGGGATGGAAGCCCTCTGGAAACGCACCACGGCTTCAAATGAAGAAGCCTGGACAGGGGAGATTTCTGGCCAGGCTTCCTTACGGGTTATGGACGAATCCCAAGGAGCATAACGGCCCTTTTGGTGTACACGAGGCGCCACGCTACCGGGAAGCCGCGCGAGCAGGCTTCAGATATTCGCCCCACCACGCGGCCAGAGACACGCTCAACACCATGTCGTCATGGTCCCCCTCGCGCCACGCGGAGTAGCCTTCATGGGCGGTTTCAGGATTGATTTTTACGTGAAAGTTCCGCAATTCCTCCTTTAACACGTCAAGCTTGGGCATTTCCGCCGCAAACTGCAGCCGCCCCGATTGCAGCAGCAATTGTAACGTCGCCACAAGATCCCGCTTTGGGACTCCGTATTCTACGCCTATGCGTGTTACCGCGGCGCCGCTATGAATGAGCGCGCCCACCACACGACAGCTTGTGATGTCGTTGGGGAGCTGGTCCAAAACCGGGCGACCGCACCCCGTTGCATCAATGACCAGGGAGACGTCATCTCCCGTTTTTCACGCCTGTGCCACGAATTTCTTGACGTAGTTAATAATATCGGGGTACGGCGTGCCTAATGGGAGGCGATCAGCAAACCGAAGATGGTACAGCGTCTGTATTTTCTTTTTCTCCTCTTGGGGGTGCGCGTGGATGTAGACGGCTTGTTCGTAGGGAGGGATTTTATCGAGAAGGCTGACGGCCGTAAAATCGCGAGAGCGACCAAGGTCAACGCCAATAAAAAGCATAAGCACTACTCCAGTGTCGGTGAGACAGTAAGGGGGTTAATGAAAAAGAACGGCTTTACCGCCGGGTTGACTGCGTTTTCTATGTCTTCATATCGAAATACGTTGTCCTCCGTCTCTGTGAATTCGCCCAGGTATTTAGCCGAAAACCAGGTTGCAGGCATGCTAGCGCGCTCTTCTTCAAGGAACGCTGGCGAGATCTGCGGGCAGTCGTAGGCAGTCACCTTGATCCGCTCCCATTCGGTGCCGCCATTTTCCCAGGCTTCAAAGAAATCCCCACGCTTGCCCCACGGGGTGCTCATAAGGACCAGGCGGCCCCCACTGACTGCGAGCATGGGCCTTACGCTCAAGTAGAGATCGTCAGGGACACGCGAGGATTCGTCTTCAATCACCAGTGAGAGAGCAGAAAAACCCCGAATGTTCGCTTCCTTTGACGGAAGCGACACGATACGGCTTCCATTCGCCAGCTGCAGACTGAGGCGGTTATCCTCGACTAACTCTGGTTTCACGGGCAAGAGGGAAAAGAAATCCTTGACCTTTTTGAATAATTCGCCGCTTTGTCGCAGCGAGGGGCTTACCAACAGAATCAAGCTCTTGGGAAAGAAGACAGCTTGATGGAGCGCCAAGACGCTGGTTGTGGTCGATTTTCCACTCTGCCGACAACAATTCAAAAGAAGCCTGTCGCCCTCCCACTGCAGTACCCTTTCCTGCCAAGGGTCCCGCGAGAATCCTAGGGTGTGGCGCGCGAAGTACAGCGGATCGGCATACTCAAGCACCGCCCGCGGCTTCGCTCGTTCTGCCAGCTGCTTTTCAATTCGGGAGAGTCGTAGGCGTTGGCTCATCATGGTTGGTCAGTCCAGCAAGCGCTGCTTCAATCGCGGCTAGACGTTGCTCGGTGTCGCTCTCCGCGCACGCTTTGAGGAGTACTGCGGCTAACTGTGAGAACGTAATGGCATCGGCACGGTCGAGCGTACCGTTTCTGAGGGAGTGCACCGCCCATTTCAACAGGCGCCGTACATCACCTGCAGTGGCCAGCGCTTTCCACTCTTCCACTCCCCCCCGGTCGCCGATTTTCTTTTGTGTAGCCATAGACTTAGTTAAAACTTTCGGGATGCTAGGCGCCGCTACTCTGGCAAAATTTCAATGACCGGTTCACGGCGCCGGTCGATGACCACCCAGAGCTCTTTGCGGGCGTAGGATGGAAAAAGGAATTCTGGAAACCGCGCCC
>CAZUFQ010000691.1:0-4296 GCA_964618735.1 uncultured Enterobacteriaceae bacterium | reverse complement strand
GTCAGGCCTGTCTGTATTGCAAACCCGCTCCACATTTCGTGCGCTCAGTACTAAGTCAAATTAGCAGATACCGTAACCCTGTCTACGAAAATTTCATGAGGCTTGCCCTAGCACGCTCGCCGTCGTCCGGAAATGCAACTTCGCCACCTGCCCCAAGGCGTCGCCGCTATGTCGCTGGACAAATTCTCTGCCTGCGCGGATGACCAGATCACTCGCGCCCTTGGGCAAGGTGATGCTGTAGCGCGTGCTTAAATCTTGGAGACGTCGTAAGAATTCAGCGCGCGCAATAATCGAAGCAGCAGCGACGGCAATTTCTTCTTCTGCTCGCGGTTTCTGAATCAGCTTAACTTCCCGCCCTTTGGCCATGAGCGCATTCTTGAGGAATCGCTCATCGCCAAATTGGTCAGCGACAACCCGAGTGCAGGCAACTTTCTCCAATAAGTTTTCGATGGCGCGGGCATGCCCCCAGGCCAGCAGCTTGTTCAAATTTTTGAAGGATGCGTGCAGGCTGTTGTACCGCTCGGGACCGATAGCGACGACTGTGAATGGACAGAGCGTACGGATCTGCTCAGCCAGTATGGCTGCTTTTTTATCCGTGATAGTTTTACTGTCTCGTACTCCCACAGCACGCAACTGCTCCTCTTGTTCCTGGGCAACATAGACGCCAGCAATAACGAGCGGACCGAAGTAGTCGCCTTTGCCTGACTCGTCAATACCGATTTGGCCGATTTGCCCGTCAGTAATCGTAGTCATGTTGGTGCAGGAGAGCGTAGTGCGGAATCAGGAGATTGTGATTCATTGAGAATCACGACTCTATTTCCCTGAAGTACAACCCGTCCTGCTGCGTAGAGTTGGATGGCCTGCGGGTAAATGCGATGTTCCTGAGCAAGAATGCGCGCACTGAGAGTTTCTTCGGTATCGTCTGGATAGACAGGAACTGCTGCTTGAACGATGATCGGTCCGTGATCCACCTCTTCATCAACAAGATGGACAGTCGCTCCCGCAATGCGCACGCCGCGTTCCAGAGCCTGACGTTGCGCATGGGTCCCTGGAAACGCAGGCAGCAGCGCTGGATGAATGTTCATGATGCGCTGAGGGAACGAACGAATAAAAAATGGTGAGAGCAGCCGCATGAATCCGGCGAGCACGACTAGGGTCACTCCGTAGGTGTTCAGTGTATTTACGAGTTCGGCTTCAAACGCTTCACGTGAAGGAAAGTCTTTGTGTGAAATCACTACGGTAGGAAGCCCATGCTGACGGGCACGTTCAAGTCCATAGGCGTCAACTCTGTTGCTAATGACGACTTTGATCATCGCAGAGAGTGCTTTACATTCTATCGCGTCGATGATGGCCTGAAGATTCGTGCCGCTGCCGGAAACGAGAATGCCAAGAGAAAGAGATGTTGCCACAGAGATCCTCATGCGTGAGGTACTGCCCGCGCTAAAGTGAATACATCAACGGCGGCGGCTCCGCTACGGCGCAGCACGCGGGCGCATTCGTTGACTGTTGATCCAGATGTGTATACGTCGTCGATAAGCAACACGGTTTTTCCTTGGAGTTGATCTGGAGCGCTCACTGTAAACGCTCCGCGGACGTTTGTTTGCCTCGCCTTCTCACTAAGTTGAGTTTGGGGAACCGTAGGTCGAGTGCGTTCCAATAAAAATGGGTGCACGTAGCAGTGTTTTTTCCAGCCAATAGCTTGGGCAAGCAGCAACGATTGATTGAAGCCGCGCCAGCGTAAACGTTCGTGGTGAAGAGGTACTGGAATAATGAGGTCATAGGCCTGCTCTACAGAAGGACAATGTTCCGCTGCTAGGGCCGCCAGCATTTTGCCCGTGCTGAGCCGACGTTGATATTTAAAGTGTTGGATCGCTTCGCTAAGTGGTTGTGGCGTAGAGCCGCCAGTTTGATACAACGCCCATGACCGCGCCTGGCGGAAAGCTGGTTGTTGGGTATCGCAACGACGGCACAAATGATCTGGACCTATATTAGTGGTAAATGGCAGACCACAACACGTGCATACAGGAGACTCGATGGGATGGATGAATGGCCGACACCCAGCGCAGAAGGGGTGAGGTCGTTCGTTCACAATCCGACAACCGAGACAGCGATGGGGGTACAAAATAGTGAGAATAGCGGAAAGAAAAGGATGCACTTTCTTCTATATAACTGTCTGCAGAACGTCTCGCAAATAGGTGCGACAATGAAGATTTTTCCTATTTCTGCCGATAAAACAAGCATGAAAGCGTACTTCAAAGGGCTTGTCTTGGGTAGTCTGCTCATGTATTGGTACCTCAACTTCAGCGCGGGCTTGCTTGCGGAATTACAGCACTGGTTTACTGCTGCGCGATAAGATTCGCCGTATTTTTCCGTAGGGTCAGCTTCGGCGTCTCGCTTGCATTTCATTACTTTTGAGATGCACTGAAGTAGAGAAAGGAGTTGATCATGGCCGCAGAGGGAAGCGTGGAGGGAAGAAAACAACGCCCAATCATCGAATTTCTCCATTTACCAACTGCCCCTGAGGAGAAACCCTATTTAGCCGGATATCGGTGCCAAGCCTGTGGCGCCTCTTACCTGGGAGAAGGTCGGGTTGGGTGCAGTAAATGTACTTCGACGGAGCCTCTTCAAGCAACTCAGCTGAGCGATCACGGTACACTCTACGTCTATTCTATCGTTCACCAATCCGTCCCTGGTGTTCCAGTGCCCTATGTGTCGGCAATTGTTGATCTGCCTGAAGGTGTGAGCGTGCGTTGTAACCTCATTGATGTTGAGCCGGATCCGGCCAAGCTTACTTTCGGCATGCCCGTGCAAATGGTGACGCGTAAGGTGCGCGAGCGCAAAGAAAAGAACGCCGAAGGCGTAGAAGAAAGCATCGACATCATTGCTTTCTTTTTTCAGCCAAGTCAGAATTGATGTGTCTCAGCGAACCATAAAGGAGGCGACTCATGAGAGACGTATATGTACTCGGCGTAGCCATGATCAAATTTGGCCGCTATCCCGATAAGGATGTGCCGCAGCTTGGCGCTGAGGCGGCAGTGCTGGCGCTTAAGGACGCTGGGCTGTCTATTAAAGATGTTGAAATGTTTGTTTGTGGCAATCTGTTCCAAGCAAATGCGATGAACGCTCAACGGATCCTCCAACAAATTGGCCAAACCGGCATCCCGGCGCTCAATGTCTCGAATGCCTGCGCGACTGGCTCGACAGCATTCCGTGAAGCCTATATCGGGGTTGCCTCTGGGATGTATGACGTCACGATGGCCGTCGGCGTGGAACAGATGGGAAAAATGGGTCTCCTTGGCGGCGGCGCTCGTAGTGGTGGTGAGAGCGTCGAAGGCGTGCTGGGCAGCGGCTTGATGCCCGCGGTGTTTGGTCAGGCCGGTGTGGAGCATATGCGCAAGTATGGCACCACGCTCGAGCAATTCGCCAAAGTGTCGGTGAAGAATCATAAGCACTCTGTCCACAACCCGTTGTCTCAATATCGCGTTGAGGTTGGTCTGAATGATGTAGTCAAAGGACGTATGGTGGCGTATCCCAACACGCTCTATATGTGTTGCCCAACGGGCGATGGCGCCGCTGCAGCTATTCTCGTGTCTGCCGAGAAAGCCAAACAATTGACTAGCAAGCCGATCAAAGTGGCTTGTTCAGTTCTGACTTCTGATCCCTATACTGAGCGTGATCTGACGATGCCAGACGTGAATACGCTCACAAAAAATGCGGCGAAACAAGCCTACGAAAAGGCTGGTCTTGGTCCAAAAGATCTTGATCTCGTCGAATTGCACGACTGTTTTGCAACGGCAGAGCTGTTGCACTATGAGAATCTCGGCCTTTGCGGAGAAGGGGAGGCCGGACGGATGATTGATGAAAATCGTACAGCGATCGGCGGTGACGTTCCTGTGAATGCGAGCGGGGGTTTGTTATCGAAGGGGCCGCAGCTTGGCGCAACTGGCGTTGCAAATACCAACGGAGTTGTTACCCACTTGCGAGGGCAAGCTGGCGCTCGTCAAGTAGAAGGAGCTAAAGTAGGAATGGCGCATGTGATCGGGCTCGGTTCTGCTTGTACGATTCATATTTTGACGGCGTAATTGAGTCATAGCTGTTAGAGATAACGTGCGGGGGGTGGCTTGTAGAAGAGCCAGCCCCCGCCGCATTTAAAGATAAAGAGCAAGGCTCGTCCTCATAAGGAAAAAGGAGTCATGGAACTGCCAATCGTCAAACGGCTCAAGAAAGACCTGGATGAGCTGTATCATGAACTCAATGTTCGTATTCCAAAAGACTTGCAAGAAGCAGCGGCGCACG
>CAZUFQ010000690.1:0-4304 GCA_964618735.1 uncultured Enterobacteriaceae bacterium | reverse complement strand
TGGAAAACTTTCTAGTCGACGCCGAGCAGTTTTGGCAGGAGCATAGGGGCGGACGGTTGCGATCGGGGCTATGGATTGAAACTGACTGGTCAGGCAATGAATGCTCTCTCGAAGCTTCTGCAGTCTGCGTGCAAGAGAGAAACATCCTGCTGATTGAACTCCTCGACATTGCTTTTGTAGAGAAACAGTCCCTTATCCAAAAGGGGCGAGAGCATAGTTTACAACAACACTACCTAGAAACACGCTTACAAAAGCTCTTAAATCAGCTCTGCGTTGGCGTCTTCCGGTCAACGCCGGACGGGCGGCTGTTGGAGGCCAATCCGGCGTTTCTACGCATGCTGAATCTTGGTTCTGCACAAAAAGCTCAGACCCAAGATCTGCAGCAGTTATGGGGCCAGCTGGAGGACAGAACGCAGATCCCGAACCAGCCACAACAGAGTCAGCCTTTTCAGCGGCGCGAGCTCCAGTTCCGTCGGGCAGATGATAGCTCTCTTTGGGTTTCGCTGACCACCACTCGCGGCATGACTGCCGCTGGAGAAACCGTCATTGACGGCTTGATAGAGGATGTCAACGAACGCAAGCACGCAGAAGAGGCGCGCAAGGAGGAGGCGGCAATTGTCGAAGCCTTATCCCGAGTGGGCTGGGAGATGATTGCTTTGCTCGATACGCCGGCGATCCTGAATCGGTTGTGCCAGCTTACCACCGAGGCGCTCGGCTGTGATGTCAGCCATACGGTCCTTTGGCAGCCCAAGGAAGACGTGTTCATTCCGATGTCGGGCTATGGCGACCCGCCAGAGGAGTGGGAAGTCATTAAGCTGTTGAAGATTCCTCGCGCCAAGATCATGAGCCTGTTCTCCCGCCTGGATAGTGAAGACGTTGTGCAGCAAACTCCATCTACTTATCAAGACCTTTTAGTCGCGGAATTGCAGAAGCAATTCAACGCCACGGCGGGGTTGTACATAGCCCTCCGTCGCGGAAGAACAATCATTGGTTATCTCTCTGCCAGCTACCGCGGTCGTAACGCACAGTTTACGCCACAGCAAGAGCGCATCGCGCGGGGCATCGCACAGCTCGCCTCTATGGCTCTACAAAACGCACGACTCGTTGAGGAACTGGAGCATGCTAACCATCTCAAAGAGGAATTCCTGGCCATGTTCTCTCATGAGCTGCGCACCCCGCTTGGGGTCATCATGGGGTACAGCGACCTTTTACTTGACGGCACGTTTGGCTCCTTGACGGCCGAGCAAACCGACATCATAGGGCGGGTGGACAAAAAAGCCGAGGAGCTATTTGCCCTCATTACCGCCATCCTTGACCTTAACCGTCTCCAAAAAGGTCAGCTCCCGTTGGACTTCACCGATGTCAGCCTCCCAAATCTATTGAGGGAAATCGAGACCGAGACCCAAGACTGGTTCAAGAAACCAAGTCTGCAGGCCGTGTGGAACATCATCCCAGAACCCTTACTTGTACGTACAGATCCCTTAAAGCTGAAAATTGTCATCAAAAACCTGGTTCACAACGCGGTGAAGTTCACTGAACAGGGGAGTATCACTGTGGACGTCCACCCCAGCGCGAGCGGAGTAGAAATCTCTGTAGTCGACACCGGCATCGGCATTGCGCCGGAGGTACTGCCTATTATTTTCGAACCCTACCGCCAAGCCGACACCTCGCCAAGTCGCCACTATGGCGGCCTCGGGCTAGGACTCCATATTGTGCGACAACTTTTGGAGCTTTTAGGCGGGACAATCACGGTAGAAAGCAAGGTTGGGTACGGCTCGACCTTCCGGGTGCTAATACCACCCGAGCAAACAAGTGAGCTTGACACGTCGGAGTAACACAGTCGATGTTTATCGAGGCTGCAGTTTAGGCACGGGTCCCGTCAGGATTCGCTCTCAGTTGGTCCCTTTACCAGGTGTCCATATTCAGGGAGTCACGGGGCAATTCGTTAGGTCAGCAGGACAGTCAACGAAGCTAATGGTCCCAGGATCTGTGCAGCGTCTCACGACATCCAACAATGGGATGCCCGCCACAGTCAGCTTAAAGTTTACACAAAGGTCGTCATAGTCAATCGAGGAATACTTCCACTGGGCGCTCGGACAACCAATAGACTCCGGCGGAAGCATAAAGAACTGTTTGTAACACTCATAGCAATCGGAGGGGAGGGTGGAGCCACAGGCCGACGGGGGATTCACGCAAAAGTCAGCAACTGTGACCTCGAGGTCGTTCGTCTTCGTGACCAAGCCTCCGACAATATCGCCAATGGTCAAAAGCTCTTCGGCGCTAAAGGTCCCGTTGGCGTTCCCCTGAATTTGGATTCCCGAGGCGACGTTACCACCCTGGTCTACGCACACAACATGCCCAGTCCTAATCCCCGCACCATGCAATCTCGTGTCGCACTTCATGCGCACGAGACCATTCACGATAGCAATGCTCGTGAGAAGTCCCCCCAGCGGAGTCTCCAATTGACAAGCATCGCCGCTCTTACAACCGTAACAAAACCGATAGCCGGCCTGGCCCATGGCCTCAGTTCCTAACATCGCAACCAAGCTGACGCCCAAAAGACCAATCCTTGCAAAGCTCTTAACCATGACATCCTCCCTGTATCTTGCGAAGCGTCCTTGCCCTTACACAGTTCCTTTTCACCATTCGAAAGCTTCATCAAATGGCAGCGCCAGCGTGATCCTAGCAAAGAAAGTTCTGTCTGGCTGTATGGTCGGATTATTGAAGTCAGTGTCGAAAAACTTGAATTTTTGATCAAACAGATTCATCGCTCCAATGGTAATAAAACCATATCGCTTGGGCAAACGATAATTGATCGCCGCATCGACGGTCCAGAAGTTACTGCCACCGTGCTGAATAACACCGGACGTAATTCTCTGAAACCTACCGTCTTGATTCCAGTATGTCACAGTTAAGGGGATACTTAATCCGGAAGGATGGAAGAAACTCATCCCGAACGGAACACGATGTGTATTCAGCTCCTTCGGCTCGATACCGGTCAAGATCTCGTTCGTAAATCGCTCAAATATGTATTCCGCTCTAAGTGCCAACCATGGGTGGGGTGTCCAGAAAAGGTAAGCGCTGCCCAGATATTCTTTCGCATCAGATTCTAGGTAGACAGGGTGAGCAGGATCTATCAAGTCTGCAATTGGAATTGTCAGATCCCTCTTGGAAAATTCCACGCCTCCGAAGAGGTCTTTGGTGAATTTCTGATCGATGGCCCCCCCATAGCGCCATGCGTCCGTGGCATTCGTATCATCAAAGAACTGTGTAAAGCCCGCGACCTGGGTCGGCTCAAGGGTCTGGTTTGTGATTAGCGTTCTCTTCAACGTCCTGAATACCGCAGCGCGCAGTGTGGTGCCTGGGATCGGTTCCCAGGTAATTCCAAACTTCGGGTTGAACTGGTCTTTGTCCCGAACAATCGGACCACCGCTCCGCAAGAAATCAGCGCTGGCCCCTACAGTAAACGTCACATTCCTGAGGAGATTGATGTATGAATACGAATAAACGTTCACGTGTTGGAGACCTAGATTTGTCGTTGCTGATTGTACTTCTATGGGACCCGGGCGGGAACCAAACCCTACAGCTGCGTGAAGGTCTCCCTCAATGTCAAAGTATCCTACGCCGCTCGTAAGGTTGAAGTACCGCGAACGGAACAGGTGTTGGAGTTCAGCGCCAAAGGCATTTTGAGGGATTTTCTGATCGATGGAACTAATACCAGGTATAACAAACTGTTCATCTTTTTGCCTGAACTGTGCATCTTGATACATAAATGAACCGAGGAGCATAGAATTCGGAGAAAAGGCGTGCCGTCCACCAAGGCGGATGGTGTGCCTCTCCTCCGTATTTCTTTGGCCAGGAAAGAGGTCTTCTGGGAAGAATCTTTGTTGAAGATCGCCTCGTTCAGTATTTCTGTACCGGTACTCGGCCTGAATGCTTGTGTTGGGACTAAGTTCCTGCTGGATAAAAGCGTCGGCAATACTATCCTTCTGATCCGCGTTTCTTCGAAACCCGTCTGTCGTAAGATGGAACCCCCCAAGGCTGAAGGATGTCTTGTTATAGATGCCTGAGATGATCCCTTCTCCACCGTACGTTTCATTTTCACCGAAAAGGCCGCTGGTCAGCAAAGAAACCCCATTCCGATTAAACAAGGGATTGAACTCGTTGAAGGAGAGAGCGGCAGGGCCTTGGGCGCCGATGAGAAATAGGTTGCTCTCCGCGAGATAAGGCTGAATAGGTGTGATGTTGAGAGGTTGCAGCAACTGAGACTGGAGCAATTCACTAACCCTGGCGACCTCATGGCG
>CAZUFQ010000689.1:0-4318 GCA_964618735.1 uncultured Enterobacteriaceae bacterium | reverse complement strand
TCAAGCCGCCGCTTCCGGCGCGCCCCCGTTGAACGCTCTACCGGTCGCTGAAGCCCGGCAAGTGTTGCTCACACTTTTCGCTCCCCCGCAGAAAGAGTCTGTACAAAAGATTGAAGACCGTAAAATACTCGGTCCCGACGGCAACCAAATTCCTATCCGGATCTACACACCCACAGGAAAAGGCCCCCTTCCCATCCTGGTCTATTTCCACGGCGGCGGCTGGGTGTTGGGCAATATAGAGAGTCACGACGGCACCAGTCGTGAATTGGCCAACAAAGCAGGGTGCATCGTCGTCTCAGTAGATTATCGTCTCGCGCCGGAACATAAATTTCCTGCTGCGCCTGAGGACTGTTATGCCGCGACCAAATGGGTGGCGCTGAATGCCGCTTCGTTCGGCGGCGACCCAGCGCACATCGCCGTTGGCGGCGATAGCGCAGGCGGCAACCTGGCCGCAGCGGTCGCCCAAATGGCGGCGGATCGCGGCGCTCCGGGCTTCGTACATCAATTGCTCATCTATCCGGTCACGAACTATTCCTTCGACACTCCTTCCTATCGGGAGAACGGAGAAGGATATCTGCTGACCCGCGATTCAATGCAATGGTTTTGGAAACATTACTTGGCTTCAGATGAAGATGGGAAGAACGCCTACGCGTCCCCACTGCAAGCACGCCAAGTGCGTCTTGTAGCGCCAGCTTTCGTCATCACTGCAGAGTTTGATCCGCTGCGGGACGAAGGCGAAGCCTACGCTGCGCGACTTAAAGAGGCTAACGTGCCGGTAGAATTGAAACGGTACAATGGCGCTATTCACGGCTTCTTTAACCTCGGCCATATCATGGATCAAGGCAAAGAAGTCATGGCCGATGCAGTTGCGCGTCTGAAAGCGGCGTTTGCAAAATAGCCGCTTGGACTACAACAGTGAAACTGAGAGATACACAACGGATACGTCATTCCCGCGAAAGTGGGAATCCAGGAAAAATAACCGGAGGCTCGTGCCGAATCTTCCTGGATGCCAGCCCCACGCCTTCGCGGGGGCAGGCTCTTCGCTGGCATGACGGAACCGAGGTCACCACAATCAGTGGCGCGAGCAACCAGTTGATTCATATATGGCAGCAACTATCTTTGCAAAAATCATCTCCGGTGAGATCCCCTGCTTTCGGGTCTATGAAGACGCTCATGTGTTGGCGTTTCTCGATATTAACCCGCTAAGCAAGGGCCATACTCTCGTGATTCCTAAAGAGCCGGCCGAAACTCTCGATCAGCTCTCCGATGAATCTGCAGCCGCACTCGGTCGCGTGCTGCCGCGCATCAGTCGGGCCATCCTGCAAACGACCGGCGCATCAGCATTCAATGTGCTACAGAACAACGGCGCAACAGCGCATCAAGCCGTGCTGCACGTGCATTTCCACATTATTCCCAAATACGCGGACGGCTCCGGCTTGGGCATCAAGTGGCCGACTCAGACGTTGAACGCTGAGGAGGGAAAAGCAATGGCCGCGGCTATTGCAAGACGGCTGCATACAGCGGATTGAGAAACGCCGAGATGCCGCAGGAGTCCAACGAGGAGAGATGCTTTTTTGCCTGCAAATAAAGATGAAAAAGGGGAGATATTGTGACGAACCCATTACGCGTCGCCGTTTTTGGCGCTGGACCCGCAGGATTTTACGCAATAGACGAATTACTCAAGCAACAAGACCGCACAGTTCATGTTGATTTATTTGACCGCTTACCGACCCCATACGGTCTTGTGCGCGGCGGTGTTGCTCCGGATCATCAGAAAATTAAAGCCGTCATTCGCCAGTATGAGAAAATCGCGTCTCGTCCCGGATTTCGCTTTTTCGGCAATGTGACATTTGGGGCGGATATCACGCTAGAGGAAGTCCTCGCCCACTATCACCAAGTGTTATTCTCCACCGGCGCTGAATCTGATCGACGCATGGGAATTCCCGGGGAAGATTTACCGGGCAGCTACCCCGCCACCATTTTCGTCGGCTGGTATAACGGCCATCCTGATTATCGCGATTTACACTTTGACCTCAGCAACATCACTCAGGTCGCCGTCATTGGCAACGGGAATGTCGCGATGGATGTCGTGCGCGTTCTTGGACGGGGCCTCGCTGAATTGGCAAAGACTGATATCGCAGAATACGCCCTCAATGTCCTGCGGAAAAGTGCAGTGAAAGACGTCTACTTGCTGGGACGACGGGGAGCGGCGCAGGCGGCGTTCACCAATCCAGAAATTCGCGAATTAGCGGAACTCGACAGCGAAGGAACGGATCTGGTTGTGCAACCAAACGAACTCGAACTGGACGACGCGAATCGCTCTTTTATGGAGGAGCATGCCGATGAACCGACGCACCAGCGCAACATGGATACTCTGCTTGCCCAAATTCCCAAAGGAGAAGGTCATCAGTCCCGCAAGATTCGGGCCCAGTTCTTTGTCTCTCCGGTGGAAGTACTGGGGAAAGATCGCGTTGAAGGTCTCCGCCTAGAAAAGAATCGCTTAATTCGCGACGACAAAGGCAATTACAAAGCCCAAGGCACGGGCGTCTACGAAGAGATTCCCTGCCAGATGGTGTTCCGCTCCATCGGCTACAAGGGGCACGCGCTGCCGGGAGTACCGTTCGACGAGCGCGACGGCATTATTCCGAATCGTGAGGGCCGCGTCCTCGATTCCGCCGCCAAAGCCGTGCTGCCGCGCGTCTATGTGGCAGGTTGGATTAAGCGCGGACCGTCCGGCGTTATCGGCACCAACAAACCCGATTCCGTAGCGACAGTGGAAGCGATGTTAGCGGATGTCGAGCAGTTGCAATCTCTCAATGGCGTCCGAGTCGACCCCGACGCCGTCCCGGCTCTACTTGCGCAGAAGAACATTAAAGCAGTCACGTTTGACAACTGGAAACGTATTGACGTAGTTGAAATTACCGCCGGCAAAAAAATCGGTAAACCACGGGAGAAACTGACGACCATTCCCGAATTACTGGAAGCAGCAGGGCTGTAAGAAACTTGACCGCTTCAGCGATAGCGGTAAAAGCTTTCCACTGAAGATAAGGGCAGCCTTTGCGGCTGCCCTTTTTCTTTTCTTGACAAAGGATCATCACTATGACTTCCAGCGGCGCGCTCCGGCATTTGCGAGTTCTTGATCTCACCAACGAGACGGGCCGTTTCGCAACGAAACTGCTGACCGAAGCTGGCGCTGAGGTTGTCCGTATTGGCCACGGATCATCAGGCCCGCCGATGCGAGGAGAGGCAGGTCAACATGGCGGCCTGTTGGACTGGTGGTACGATAGCGGAAAACAACCTGTTAACGTAAATCTCGAATCACCGGAGGGTCAGGGCTACTTCAAGGAACTTGTCGCGCACGCAGATTTGCTGATTGAAACGGAATCACCTGGCCGTCTCGCCCAGCTGCAACTCGACTTTCCAGACCTGCAGTTATTGAACTCGCGCCTTGTCCAGGTGTCGCTCACTCCCTTTGGTCGTACTGGCCCTCGCGCACAATGGCAAATCAGCGACTTGGTCGCTTCCGCGCTTGGCGGGGTCCTTTCTGTTACAGGTACGCCGGAGGCGCCGCTGAACGGCTGGGGCCGGCAATGTTTCAACACGGCTGGCTTTTTCGCCGCCATTTGCGGTCTCGCGGGCGTCTACACAGCACGAGAAACGGGGCGCGGGCAACACATCGATCTGTCCTTGCAACAATCCGTTATCGCCTGCACGGAGCAGATGCTTATGTTCTGGTTCTTCCCGGCATTTTTTCCTACTGCGATCGCTCCTCGGCAAGCATCAGTGCATTGGACCGGAGCCTTTGAGGTGGTGCGCTGCGCCTCTGGCCACGCCATGATTACGCCTTCTTTGTCTAAATTTGCGCGTTTATTAACATGGCTGGAAGAAGACGGAATGATTGGCGACCTCCAACAGCTCCCGCTCACTGATATCGCTCAACTGTTGGGGCGCCTGCCGCAAATCATGGCTCAGCTCAAAGCCTGGGCTGCAACCAAAGACGCCCATGAGCTGTGTCTGACAGCGCAAAAACTTCATATCTCTTTTGGCGAAGTTTTGACGGCGGCTGAAGCAGCACAAAGTCCACATCTGCAAGCCCGCGGATTTTTCCGCAAAGTCAAATGGGACGGTCCGGACGTTTACCTGCCGGGCCCGGTATTTCGCCTGGGTGGGACACCAGCGCCGGCGCCTCAACCGCCTCTTGTAGCACCAACCTCTGTCGAGTCCCTCCTGCAACGCTGGCGTCGGCCAGCGCCAAAACAACTAAGCCTGTCTACGGCGCGCAAACCGCTTGCGGGCGTCCGGGTGCTGGACTTCACGT
>CAZUFQ010000688.1:0-4325 GCA_964618735.1 uncultured Enterobacteriaceae bacterium | reverse complement strand
TCCATCAGCGAGATGCCGTGACAATGCGCCATCGTGGTCAGCCGCCCATATTTGTCCATCGTCTGGCCGATCGCCCGCTGCACGTCTGCGGAGCGCGAGACATCGGCCGGCGCGGCAATCGCTTCGACACCTGAGAGGCTGGCAAGGGTTTCGTTGAGTCCGGCCTCGTTGATATCGACCAGAGCGAGGTGACATCCTTCACGAGCAAACACCTGGGCCACGCTGCGGCCGATGCCCGACGCGGCGCCGGTGACGATCGCGACTTTGTCTTTCAGTCTCATGACGGTTATATCTCCTCATGAACGATCAGTTTGATTTTCCCCATTGAGCGGCGTCGTTTTGCCTGGGGCGCATTGAGGGATTCCCTACTTTCCGAGCTATGCGCCCCCAGCTGCCGCGGATTCACCAGGTGTGACGGACTAGCGAAAATGCGGGATGACGTACTTTCCGAACAACTCGATCGCATGCATGGTTTTTTCGTGCGGGATCGACCAGAACTGCATCATGGCCAGAAATTGATCAAGCTGGGCCGTCTTCTGTAATTTCTCAAGCTGTTTTATAACTGAATCCGGGCTGCCACAGATGCACATGCCGCGATCAATCAGCGAATCGATGGTGACCTTGCTGGGATCGAGTCCTTCGTACTGTGTCGGTAAGTCAGGCACAAGGGCCCTTGCGTCTTCCTTAGGATCGATGCCCGTCTTTTTGGCCTCGATGACGGCCGCGTTTACCCGTAATGTAGTGTTGACGTAGGACATGAATGCGCGTTCTGCCTCATCGCGCGCCTGTTGATCGGTATCGGCGACGTGCGTCATGGCGAAGGCTCCCGCTCGATTGTTGACAAAAGCGCCATACGGCTTGGCGGACTTGATCGCGGTCCGGTAGGCTTGCACTCGTTGTCCGAGTTTTTCCGGGCTGACCAGCAAAGTGAAGGAAAGCAGCCCGAGTCCAAGTTTGCCGGCCAGTTCATGGGTATCCTCGCCGGTGCAGGCGACCCACAACGGGGGATGCGGTTTCTGAATCGGCATGGGCACCACGGTGCGTTCCGGAATGTCGAAGTACTTTCCTTTGTGGGAAAAGGTGCCGTCGCCGCTCTTCCAGATGGTCGTGAGAATGTCGAGCGCTTCCTCCCACCGCGCGCGCGTTTCCTTGTAGGAGATGCCGAAGCCGCCCAGCTCAATTTGCGTGGCGGAGCGCCCGGTGCCGACTTCGACCCGGCCATTGCTCAGGATATCTAGCGTGGCTACGCGCTCGGCGACTCGGATCGGGTGATTGTAGGGAAATGGCAAGAGCACTACCGCGTGCCCGATCCGGATCTTGCTGGTGCGTTGCGAGATCGCGCCGTACAGCACCTCGGGCGCCGAGGAGTGCGCGAAGCCGACCTGGAAGTGATGCTCAACGGTCCAAAAGTGGGTGAAACCCACCTCCTCCGCCCGGACCACCTGATTCATCACATCGTGGAACGCCTGATATTCACGCTCCCGATGCTTGAGTGGGCTGTTGACCTGAATTTCGTAAAATATGCCGAAGTCCATTATTCCCTCCTGTGGACGCAATATCGTCATACTTTGACCTTTTCCTTATATTCCTCAGCTCCACTACGGTGCAACTAGTGGTCAAATGAAAGACGCCATGGCCTTGCTAATGTCTTCGATGGTTGCAGCCTTACATTCGCTCGCGCTGACACGGTTATCCTGATAGCCTCTTCGTCCGGAGCTTACGCATCAGAACGGTCCAAAGAAAGCCACGTAACGAAGCGTTGGCGATAGTAACCAAAAGTGAAGAGCGATTCTACGAGGCGGAACTGTATCGCTTAAAAGGCAAGCTGCTACTTCAACAAGAACATCAAAAATTAAAAGCCAGAAATCAAAGCCAAAAATGGGAAGAATGAGGCTACAGCTCTACACTGCCGCCTTTGCCATGTCCGGGAGGGGGAAGCAGAGCGATCCTTTCCTGGCGGGCAGCAAGTAGAACGCCGACCCGCGCCAAGGCGGCTTGGAGTTCAGCGGTTCGTAAGGGTTTGGAGACATAATCATCCATCCCCGCCGCCAGACAGCGCTCTTTGTCGCCTTTCATCGCATGAGCCGTCATGGCGATGATCGGAAGCTGCGCCGTAGCGGCGTGCGCATGGGCGCGGATAGCGGCGGCGGCGGTCAGACCGTCCATCTCCGGCATCTGCACATCCATGAGCACGACATCGAACGCATCGTGTTCTATCTTGACAAGCGCTTCTTTGCCGTTGTTCGCCACCATCACGGCGTGGCCCCACTTCTGCAGCAAGCGTACGGCTAGCTTCTGATTGACAATGTTGTCTTCGGCCAATAAGATCCGCAAAACTCCTTGGTGCGGTTGAGCAGGCGAGAGAGGAGCCGGCTTGCTTCGCGCTTGCCTCTCTTGTCCCAGCGCCCGCAGGAGCGCCTGTTGTAACTCAGCAGGTTTAATGGGCTTGATGAGATAGACGGCAACGCCGAGTTGGCGGCAGCGCGCCATGTCGGCTTTTTGCTGGGAAGAGGTCAACATCAAAATAGTCGCGCTCTGCAACCGTGGATCGTGCTTGATGCGCTCAACTAAGGTGAACCCATCTGTCTCGGGCATATGCGCATCGGTCAGAATCAGTGGAAAGGGCCTTCCCCGAGCGGCGGCCTTGTGGAGCAAATGAAAGGCTTCGTGAGCGCTACAGGCCAGGGTGGGCCGCAGTCCCCAGGCGGTAAGCTGGTCGTGGAGGATGCGCCGATTGGTGTCATTGTCATCAACCACCAGCACTCGCAAGCCATGCAGTTGGCTGGGGTCGGGTGGAGCGGATGCGGCAGAGGTCCGCCCTCGGCCTAGACGCACGGTGAAGTGAAAGGTGGAGCCTTGGCCGACTACACTCTCTACCCAGATCTGTCCGCCCATCAATTCGACTAACTGTTGAGAAATGGTCAGCCCTAAGCCAGTGCCGCCATAATGACGGGTGGTGGAGGCGTCGGCTTGAGAGAAGGCTGCAAAGATGTGCTGCTGTTTATCGAGAGGGATGCCCACGCCGGTATCGGCGACCCGCATGTGCCAGACGATCTCTCCTTCGCCAATCTCTTGATGCGCAACCCGCACCCCGACCTCTCCCTGCTCGGTGAACTTGATGGCGTTGCCTACCAGGTTGACCAGGACTTGCCGCAGCCGGACGGGGTCGCCCACCACCATGTCCGGCGCCTCTGACTGGACTTCATACAGCAACTCCAACCCTTTCTCATGAGCGCGGAGGGCGAGGGTCTTGAGGGCGTCGCCGAGGCTCTCGCGCAGACTGAACTCTACCTGTTCTAGGTCTAGCTTGCCCGCCTCAATCTTGGAGAAATCGAGGATATCGTTGAGAATACCCAATAACGCTTCGGCCGAACTCTGCACGGTGGTTGCATACTCGCACTGTTCGGGAGTGAGGGTGGTGTCAAGCAGGAGAGAGTTCATCCCCATAATCCCGTTCATGGGGGTGCGGATTTCGTGGCTCATGTTGGCCAAGAACTCAGACTTGGTGCGATTAGCGACTTCTGCGGCCTCTTTGGCGTGCTGTAAGGCCTCCTCGGTTCGCTTACGCTCGGTGAGGTCTCTCCCTATGCCGGTTAGTCCCACCACGTTTCCCCCCTCGTCTTTTAGGGGAACGCTCGTATATTGATAGGGGACAAGCGCCCCATCTTTCTGCAAGAGTCGTCCTTCTACTTCCACGTATCCTGCAGCAAACGCGGTGCGGATCGCCTCGGCAATGGCGGGCTTATCTGCTTCCGGAAAGAAGTCCAATGCAGATTTGCCCTTGAGGTCCTCGGGTGCAAAACCGGTCATCACTTCTAATTTGCGGTTCCATTTGACTAGATAGCCATCAAGGTCCAGCATGTAAAAAATATCAGGAATAGTCCCCATGATATTTTCCTGCTCACGCACCGCTTGGGCCAGGGTTTTCTCTATCTGCTTGCGCTCAGTGATGTCGCGCAGGATGGCGAGGACGCCGAGAGGCTGGCCTGCGGTGTTGCGAATCAGGCGAGTGCGGGCTTCCACCGGGACTACGCTCCCATTTGGGCGGAGGAACTCCTGCTCATAAATCGAAGATACCTTCTCTCCCGCGTGCAGGCGGCGCGTGCGCTCTTCTGTAAGCGCGAGCGAAGCCAGAGTGATAAACTCGCGGTAGTGGCGCCCGATCAGCTCCCCACGCGACCACCCCAGCATCGCTTCGAACCCATGGTTGACGCTGGTGATAATCCCATCTGCTGTGGCGCACAGGATCCCATCGTGGGCATTGTCAAACAAGCTGCGGTAGCGATCTTCGCTCTCCCGTACTTCCTCGGTTAGACGAGCCCGCT
>CAZUFQ010000687.1:0-4334 GCA_964618735.1 uncultured Enterobacteriaceae bacterium | reverse complement strand
CGAAAGACTATCGGACCGTGTATCGGAAGTATGTGAACAACTTCCTGAACGTCTCCGCCGACTTTGGGCGCTTTCTCTATATGTGCGCCCGCGCCCGGAAGGCCAAGCGGATCGTGGAATTCGGCACGTCTTTCGGCGTTTCCACCATTCATCTCGCCTGCGCCCTGCGTGATGGCGGCGGTGGTCAGTTGATCGGCACCGAGCTAGAACCCACGAAAGCGCAGCGCGCACGGGAAAATCTGGCCGCTGCGGGTTTGGCTGACCTAGTGGACATCCGTGTGGGCGACGCGCTTGCAACGCTGAAAGAGGGAATCGACGGCGACGTGGATATGGTGCTTCTCGACGGTGCATTCAGCCTCTACCTGCCTGTCCTCAAGCTGTTGGAGCCGCACTTACGAGATGGTGCGTTCGTCATCAGCGATAACGCGATGGAGCAAGCGCCGGGCTACCTCGACTATGTGCGTAACCCGCAGAACGGCTATCTGTCGCTCGCCCTGCCATTCGAGGCGGGTCGCGGGAATGAACTCACGGTCGTGACCCGGTGATCGTTACGCTGGAAGGAGAAGACGATATCCCGATCACGCCCATCAGCGCCCGTGCAAACGAAAGCCCACAACTGTGCTCGTAGGACGTAGGGCATGGAGAGGGGCAGAACGGGATGGGCTTCCTCATCGTGCGTCCATAAAGGAGGAGGATATGAACATTGGCATTCTGATGACCGCCACCGCACAGAGCGGCGACCTGGCCGAGTATGCGCGAAAAATCGAAGCGTTGGGCTTTGACTCGCTCTGGATTCCGGAGCACCCAGTGATTCCCATCGGCCATAAGACGCCCTTTCCCATTGGCGATGGCAAATTGCCCGATCACTATAATCGGTGGGCCGACCCGTTTATTGCTCTTACGGTGGCGGCGACGGTGACGACACAGCTTAAGCTCGGCACCGCCATCTGTTTGTTGCCCGAGCGCGAGCCGCTGATGACCGCGAAAGTGATCGCCAGTCTCGACCTCTATTCGAGAGGGCGCGTACTGATTGGGGCGGGCGCGGGGTGGTTGCGCGAAGAAACGGAGGTCATGGGGACCAATTTTCGCCTACGGTGGAAACGGATGCGAGAGGTGGTGGAAGCAATGCGAGTGCTGTGGACGCAGGCCGAAGCTAGTTATGCAGGGGAGACCGTACGCTTTCCTGCCGTGCGCTGTGAGCCGAAGCCTGTGCAAAAGAACGGGCCGCCGATTTTGCTCGGCGCGCACGGGCCGAAGGCGCTGGAGCGGGTGGCGCGTACGTATGACGGCTGGTTGCCCTTGGTGCAAAGCCCCGAACAATTCCAGAAAGACGTGACCGAGATTCGCCGACTGGCCCGCGAGATAGGGCGCAACCCGGATACGCTGCAATTCACTATTATTGTCGAGCCGTCTCAGGACGGGCCATCGACAGATGAGTTGAAACGCTATCGGGATGCAGGGGCGGAGCGCGTGATCGTCTTTTCACAGCGCATGGGATCTGAAATTGCCGATGGGAAAGGCATGGAGTGGATCAATCAGGTGGCGCCGGTAGTGGAGCGCGGACAGAAAGTGTGACGTCGAGTCGATGACAGGGAGGTTCGAGGAGGACAGATGTTCTTTCTTAAGAACTTCTTGTGAGAACCACTGCAACACAGATCCATGATCTCATCGTAGAAAAGGGAAAAAAGAGAACAACCAGCATCACAAATAGGGTAAGGAGAAGAACACCGTGGAAGATGAACTGAAAGGACAAGTCCGTTACCCCCACGCTGACGGGGTTGTTTTTGGACCGGGCTGTGTACGTGAGCAGCTGATCTCTATCCTCGAGCAGCAACGGATCCACCGCGCCTTCCTCGTTTCAACCCCGAGCCTAACCCGCACGGCGTTGCTGCCCGCGGTCCGCGAGGTCTTGGGCGCACGCTGTGTCGGCGAGTTCACTGCGTCACGCGCGCATACCCCGCAAACGACTGTGCTGGCTGCTGCACGCCAAGCGCGAGCAGCCCAGGCAGATGGACTGATCAGTTTTGGTGGCGGTTCGGTGGTTGATCTGACCAAAGGGATGGCGTTGGTGCTCGCCGAAGGGGAAGACTTTGAGCGACTGCGGGCGCACTTCACCCCAGCGACTGGACTCCGAACTCCCCAATTGCCCGCGCCAAAACTGCCTCAGATCGCCATTCCAACTACCTTGTCCGGTGGTGAGTTTACCGGCGGGATTGGGATCACGGACGAGGCGCGTGGTGAAAAAGATGTGTATCTGGATCCGAAAACCACACCGTGCTGGGTGTTCCTTGACGCCTCCCTCAGCACGGCCACCCCGGCGGATCTCTGGGCGGGCACTGGCATGAAGATGTTTGCCGATGGCCTTGAAATGCTCTGTTCACCGCGGGCTACGCCCTATACCAATGCATTGGCTTACCAATCGTTGGAGCTGCTGTACCAGAACCTGCCGGCTGGGGCAGCCAATGCCAATGATGTTATTACACGTGGTAATTGTCTGTTTGCGGCGTTCATGATTGTGCCCTATTTGCTGAATGTTGGCGTTGGCCTAGTGGCCGGCTTACGCCACCAGATTGGCGCCGGTCATGGCGTGCCGCACGGGGTGGCTAGCACCATTGTCCTCCCGCACGTGCTGCGTTGGAATCTGGCGGCGGCGACCCCGGCGCTGTCTAGGGCTGCCGTTCGGCTCGGCTTGGTGCAACCTGGGACGGCTCCCGAGCGAGCCGCTGAGCGTGTTATTCAGGCGGTCGAAGAACTCATTGCGAAGCTCAATTTACCGAGCCGGCTCCGGGACGTTGACGTCCCGCAGGATGCGTTGCCTGCGATTGCTGAGCATGTCACCCATGACTTTGTGGTCGCCACTAATCCCCGTCGGATTGAGAAGCCGGACGATGTGAGAGAGGTGTTGCAGGCGGCATGGTGAAGTTTACCGCGGGACGGCTCACGAACCGCCTCTAGACCTGAAAATCGCTACCAAACCAAATTGTTTCCTCACCGACTCGCGGGCGTCACGTTCGTAGCAAACAGTTCCATTGAGCGTTTGACTGTAGTCTGCGCGATCAGCCCGCGGTGATTGACGGAGCAAGTAAATGCTGTGGTCTGGAATTCTTATTGATAATTTTGACAAGAACGTTTGGAATATGTTTTCTCACCCTCCGTGGTCATGTCCAGGGCATGTTTGGGAACAACAGAACATCGATGCATTGAGCTCCTCGCGCGCCAGACCGCTGCTCACACTCCTTCATTTCTCACTCCTCATTGCTCAGTTCTGTACTTAGTGGTAGGGGAGCAGGAAGAAAAGGAGGAACCACGCATGAATGGACCACTTGCTGGCGTGCGCGTGTTGGATTTGAGCAGTGTCATCACCGGACCCTTTTGTACAATGCTGATGGCCGACCTGGGAGCAGATGTCATTAAAATCGAGGCCCCAGTCGGGGACATCTTGCGTCATCTGAGCATGACCTTTAAAGCCGGCTTCGGGTCGTGGTTTGTCAACTTCAACCGCAATAAACGCAGTCTCGTCCTCGACCTCAAACAGCCCGCGGCCCGTGACACCATCCTGGAGATGGTCAAGCACAGTGACGTGTTCGTGCAAAATCTCCGTCCCGGGGTGATCGAGCGGCTGGGACTGGATTATCCCACCGTGCGCGCCCAGAATCCCAAGCTGGTCTATCTCTCGATTTCGGGCTTTGGTCCAGAGGGACCCTACGCCCATAAGCCCGTGTATGATCCCGTGATTCAAGGCATGTCGGGACTTGCCTTTGTCCAGGGAGGGGATGGCAAACCGACATTCCTACGCACGGCTATTGCCGACAAAATGACGTCAATGAACGCAATCTACCATGTGCTGGCTGCGCTGGTGGCGGCCGAGCGCCAGGGCATCGGCCAAGAAATCAAGTTATCGATGATTGATTCGCTCTTATCGTTCCTTGCGCCCGATACCATGTTTGGCTATACCTTCGTGCCTGACGATGAGTATCGTCACCTGTCGATTGCTAATGCGCTGGTGCAACCGATGCGGACCAAAGATGGCTACATTGTCGCGTGCGCCGCCACCAATGACCAATGGCAACGGCTGTGTCGAGCCATGGGCAAACCAGAGTGGATAACGACCTATGCCACCCCAGCAGTACGAGCGGTGAGTCTCCCCGCTATTCTCGCGGCGATTGATGAAGTCTTACCGCACAAGACGTCCCAGGAGTGGCTGGCCATTTTTGAAGCGGCCGATGTCCCGTGTGGACCCGTCTACACGTTTGATGACGCTTTGCGCGATCCCCAACTGCTGCTCAATCAGACCTTTGTGGAGTACGAGCATCCGGTGGCCGGACGGATTCGGG
>CAZUFQ010000686.1:0-4340 GCA_964618735.1 uncultured Enterobacteriaceae bacterium | reverse complement strand
TCCAGACGAGCTGTTTACACGACTTGCAAAGTTCGGTGTTGGCGTAGCCGGCCAGCGCGTTCTTGATCTTGGTACAGGCACGGGAACGCTTGCGCGCGGTTTTGCACGACGCGGCTGCACGGTGACAGGGCTTGATCCTTCAGTACCTCTCACAGAGGAAGCAAAGCGGTTGGATGAAGAAGCGGATGTCACTATTCGTTACGTTATTGCCAAAGCTGAGCAGACCGGTTTGCCGGACGCCAGTTTTGAAGTAGTCACGGCAGGTCAATGCTGGCATTGGTTTGATCGCCCGAAAGCTGCACAGGAAGTGCGCCGTCTGCTGGTTCCTCGGGGCTGGTTGGTGATCGCCCATTTCGATTGGATTCCTCTCCCCGGCAATGTTGTCGAAGCCACGGAAAAGCTCATCGAACAACATAATCCGGAATGGAGAATGAGCGGCGGCAGAGGCGTCTATTCGCGCTGGTTGGGCGACGTCGCAATTGCAGGATTTGAAAATATTGAAACGTTCTCGTTTGACGTCTTTACTCGGTACTCCCACGAAGCATGGCGCGGACGTATTCGCGCAAGCGCCGGCGTGGCGGCAACTCTAGGGCCAGAGCAAGTTGCGCGGTTCGATGCTGATTTACAGAAGCTGTTACACGAACGATTTCCCCAAGATCCGCTTGCCGTGCACCACCGTGTGTTTGCTCTTATTTGCCAAGCGCCAAGACACTGAGAGCCTACCCTTCTTAGATTAGCTGTTCTTCTGGAGTGTTGACTGGAGCGTTGACCGGGGCGGCAGCTAGCTTCTCTCGTGCTACCGTCCAGTGTGCTGTCGCCATTGCCGCAGCTCCAGCGATTGCCACTGAGACGAGCCCTTTCCACGCGACAAATATCCAGAGCGGCAGGCCAACCGCGCCTATGGCTTTCAAGATAACGAGCACTCCTACTGCGAGGAGGAAGCTGGCGCCTACGAACCAGGCGATGCGTCCACTTCGTGCCGGCGAACGTGCTGCGGGCGGGGCGTTTACCACGCCAATCTGACTATCTACCAGAGCATGAGGATGAGCAGAGATAGCCATAAAGCCGCTCAGCACGACCCCAGTAAGAAAACTGTCAAAGCTCACCGCTGCTGCCGGCATCACACCGAACCCGCCATCTGCAGTGCGAGGAAACGTCGCCAGAGCGAGGACTGCGTTGATCAGGCCGTTACCCACACCCCACGGGATGCCGTGCCGCCAGACAAGATATGAGAAAAATGAATCTGACCAGGCGCGTTGCTGAGGAGAACACTGCACTTCTCGCAGAAATGGCGCGCCGCTAGAAGCCAACGCCATGACGCTGGCCAGCGGGGCTCCAAGCAACGCAAGAACAAACGCCATCTTCACTCGACCAATTCCATCTGGAAAGGTCAGCCACAAAATCGCCGTGGCGAGCAGGGCCGCTGGAATCCAATACAGGGCGAGTCGCTGCAACCCCAAATGCCAGGGATTCACGCTATTCTCAACTGGTCGACTAGCAGCCGACACATCAGGAGGCAAAGTGAACGCCCCAGCCAAATGTTGCTGGAAAAACCCGATGAAAGTGGCGGCAGGAGCAAACACACAAACCGGGAAGAATCCCACCAGGAAAAACCACCAAGCGAGACGAAATGGAAGCACCGGCTCTCCCGGAATTTGCATCGCGATGAGGGACCCGAGTCCAAAGAGCAGCACAAACCAGACGACGCCGATAATAATAGTGAAAATCAAACGGAAGCGGTGATAGTCCGGAATGGGACGGGAAGAATTCGTAGCCATTGTGCCCTCCTTTTCGGCTACGTTGCTCTGTCCTGACGATTCTTGCAAGAGCACCCTTCACTCTACGTTTGAAGAAAATATTTTCCTCGTAGGTTCCGGGTGATTCCCTCGTCCCGCAGGGGAGAGGGAACCCCTCACAAGGGTAGGTTTTTCTCGTTATGCATGATTTTCAAGGGTTTTCTGCAGCTTGGGTTTCCCCGGCCCGTCATGCCCGCGCAGGCGGGCATCCAGGTGCTATGTCCCAGAGGGTGCGGGATTGCTGGATTCCCGCTTTCGCGGGAATGACGACTCTGCTCTTCTTTCGGTAAAAAACCTGCCCCTGAAAGAGAGGGAACCCTCATATGCAGCTCACGCATTAAGCTTGGCCAGCTCGGCCTCTATTTGCTGTCGGTTAGTAGGGGGCTGTACGCTGGACACCGTATACGGAGAGGTATCGATCTCTGCAAGCTTGATTTTGCCTGCTAAGACGTCCTGTTTCCACGCCTGATGTTGTGGCTCGCGTTCGTGGAATTCAGGCATGACCTCGTTAGCAAAGAGTTGCAGACTGTTCATGATGTCAGTGTGAGTAGTTTTTCCGGCCTGGTTCAACAAGATCACTTGGTCAACATGACTCTCCTCAAACTTGCGCAGTCTACGACGAATCGTCTCCGGCGAGCCGATGAGACCGCGCGCTCTATGCATCTTCTCGCCTTCTGAGGTGGTACGGAATTTTAGAAACTCATCCCATAAGTTCACACTCCCAGGCTCGACGTCGCCGTGACGAGCATAGAACTGGAGCGAGAACGCGAAAAAGGTGGCGCCTTCCGCACGGGCCAGCGCCTCTTCATCGGTCGGGGCGCACATAAAGTTTGACACCAAAGCGATGTTGGGATTGATGGGATACTCGCACAATTTGTCAAGCCGTTTCGTAATCGAATTGTAGTAGCAGTTCACCCATACGGTGGCCATGTCGCCGGAAACGAACTGGAACCCCAGGGCGCCCATGCCGCGCTCTCCAGCCATCCGAATAGTTTCGATCTGGCTGCAGGCGACCCATAACGGTGGATGCGGTTTCTGTTTCGGTTTTGGCAACACGTTACGGGCAGGAAAGTTGAACCGCTTGCCGTGAAACTCCCACGAGGTTTCAGTAAACATGGGAATGAGACATTGCACCGCCTCTTCCCATACTTCGCGCTTGTCACTGAAGGTGCAATCGAAGGGATGCAATTCAGTCGTGCTGCCGCCTTCGCCAATGCCCATCTCGACCCGACCGCCCGACACTAAATCAAGAGTAGAGACACGCTCGGCGACACGAGCCGGATGGTTAGTCGTGAGCTGAATGATACCGTGCCCCAGGCGAATGTTTTTGGTGCGTTGGCTTGCGGCGGCCAGAAATACTTCAGGCGCCGAGGAGTGTGAATACTCTTCGAGAAAATGGTGCTCCACCTCCCAAGCGTAGTCGTAGCCGAGCTTGTCAGCGAGCTCGATTTGCTCAAGCGCGTTGGTTACCAGCTCATACTCGCTGTTCTCAGTCCACGGACGCGGTAGCTGCAATTCATAGAAAATACCAAACTTCATGGCGTCTCCCTCCTCAGGCTTGGTGATAGTAGCGGCAAGAACTCTTCTATAGCTTCGCGCCTGCTTACGCCAGTCAGCTTCGGCTGTTCCCTGCGCCGCAATTGACTCCCCTCCGGAGGTAGGGCAGAAAGAGGCGAACCTTTTGGAGGGAATGCATGGAATTGGTGGTGTTTCTTATTATCGTCGCACTGGTCTTTGACTTCATTAATGGCTTTCACGATGCAGCGAACTCGATCGCGACGGTTGTGTCTACACGCGTGCTCTCGCCATTTCAAGCAGTTGTGTGGGCGGCATTCTTTAATTTCGTAGCGGCCTTCGGCTTCGGTGTGCAGGTGGCGACGACGGTTGGTAAAGGTGTAATCGACCCCGCTGTTGTGGACCCGCATGTCATCTTCGGCGGACTGATGGGCGCGATCATTTGGGATTTGATCACGTGGTTCTACGGTCTCCCCTCAAGTTCTTCCCATGCGTTGATAGGCGGGTTTGCCGGCGCCGCGATTGCCAAAGCCGGATTTGGCGCAGTCATTCTGAGCGGGTTCACGAAAACTGCCACTTTTATTGTCTTGTCTCCGATTATTGGTCTCGTACTCGGCGTGACGTTGATCGTCGCTGTGCTTAACCTCTTTTGGCAATCCACACCTGGGCGAGTGGATAAATACTTCCGACGGTTGCAGCTTGTTTCTTCTGCGTTTTACAGTTTAGGGCATGGGACAAATGACGCCCAGAAAACGATGGGAATCATCGCGATTCTGCTTTTTAATGCTGGATATCTTGGTTCGACCTTCTATGTTCCTGCTTGGGTGATTTTAACTTGCCACGCCGCCCTGGGGCTGGGCACCCTTCTGGGTGGATGGCGGATCGTGCGTACGATGGGGATGCGCATTACCAAGCTGCAACCCGTAGGCGGATTCTGTGCGGAAACTGCGGGCGCTATTACTCTGCTGGGGACCGCCTACGCGGGCATTCCCGTGAGTACGACGCATACGATTACTGGCGCGATCGTTG
>CAZUFQ010000685.1:0-4345 GCA_964618735.1 uncultured Enterobacteriaceae bacterium | reverse complement strand
TCTCCTCCTCCTAATCTGCTGTCAGTTAACAACTGATGGCGAAGATTCCTGTTGTTGGGGATTTTGCGGCGTGTCAGAAAGCGGCGCCGGTTGCAGCACGGGCGAAGCTTCCGTGTTTGGCGCCGGACGTAGGTTTTTTACAATCGTCACTGGTAATTGCGCCCCTGGCACATTATCATACCCGTAAATGTCGTTACGAAATTGCACAACGCCGTTATCATCGACCCAAGCTGTCCAGTAGTGAATGTACACAGGAATTGCTTCTGACAACCAGACGGTTTTCTGCTTTTGTTTGTCAAGCGCGGCGAGAATCGCGTCCCGTGTCCACCGTTGGGTTGGATCGTGCAAAACATACTCGGCAAGGTCGACCGGCTTCTCAACTCGAATGCAGCCGTGACTGAAGGTGCGAACAACCCGCTTGAATAATTCCTTTGACGGCGTGTCGTGGAGATAAACGCCATAGTCGTTCGGAAACATGAATTTTATGCGTCCTAGCGAGTTTTTCGGACCCGGTTCTTGTCTCAGAACATATTGATAGACTTTTGTAGATGTAGTCGACCCACTAGGGGCATTGGGGTCCGCCATTTGCTTTTCGCCAACAGTAATGCGGCGAATGACGAAATTGTGTTTCGCAAAATACTGTGGGTCCTTACGAGCCAAAGGAAAGAGTTCTTTCTCGGCAATACTTTTGGGTACGTACCAGTAGGGGTTCAGCACGACATGGGTCAGATACGCGCGGAACGTGGGCGTCGTGCGCTGTTCGATCATCTTGCCGACGACAACTTTCATTGAGAGGATGGGACGCTCCTCTTCAAAAACGGTAAGCGCAAAATTGGGAATGTTGACATCAATATGGCGAGCCCCAAGGTCGGGCGGCAGGGCGCGCCAACGATGCATATTCACCATAAGTTGTTGGATACGCGTTTCTACTGGGACGTTGAGTGCAGCGAGTGTGAGGCCGCCTACGACTCCGTCGGGGTCGAGTCCGTGGCGTCGCTGAAATGTCTTGACGGCGCGCTCAAGTATCGGGTCATAGAGGTCGCGCACTTTCTCTTGTGAAGGAGTATGAGAGGAGCGAGAAGGAGAAGGCGGAGTAGGTTCTAAATCGCCTGTCACTCGTAGTCGTTCACGGATGCGAGGCGCGCGCTCATCGTGACCACCAGGGTGCAAATCGAAACCCGCAGGAATAAGAGGCCATCCGCCGCGCGTAGCCAGGGCGCGATAGCGCATCAGCGCCGCGCGCAGCTTTATATACCCAGAATGTACAGGGGGCAAGGCTTTCAACGCATCGGCAACATGCTGTGCTGTAATTGCTTGTTGCAGCATCTCTACTAAATCGGTGCGCTGCTCTTTTGCAAACCACTCCGCGCTGAGGCCCCTGAGATTGCTTTTTCCTAAGGCTACTTGAGCGCCATAGGTAAGAAAGGTGTCTGTACAAAGCAAATCAAAATCCGCCAGCGTGCGTGGATCAGATGATTGCAAGGCGTCCTGACGCAATTGTTGGAGTAAGGTGCGCAACTGTTCCAGACGAGAGTTGTTCACCTGCAATCCCTCGTACGCGGCTTCGACTTGGATCGTGTTGATCAAGTCATCCGCTTGTGACGATGGACCGGCGTCGCTACTCCAGGCCGGTTGATAGGCGCGCCCTTCATAAAAGCGAGCCAACATGACAGCGGAGCGCAGAACCTCTTTTCCTACCATGAGTTTTGCGGAAGGTGTTGGAAGAGGAATTTTCGGCTGCGCTTCTGGCGGGGGGGGCGGGACGGTTGGTGTAGAAGGGGCTAGCGTGTCGGTCGGCGAAGGAAGGTCAGGGGTTGCAGGAAGAGTATTCGTCTCTTGAGGAGCTGTGACTAAATCTGGAATAGGAGGGGGAATTTTCCATGCTTCAATTTGCCGGCGCAAGAGTTCACTGACAGACTCAGCCATGGTTTGCACCGCAAATCCAGCCTTCGGAGAGCATAACTGGCTGCACAAAAGGAAGAAGAGAATCGCCAGCCATTGTGAGCAAGCATTGCTCTCAGCAAGCACGCCTTTGCGGGAGAAGGTGCTTCTACACATCATCGAGAGACTGCTCTGCAGGCATCCGCCAAATTCCGCCTTCATCTCCGCCACCCCACTTCTTCACGCCTGCTTGGGCTGACTCTCTAGCATCGCAAATGGTTTTCGTCCACCTCCTCTTTCCTGCGACTCATGATATTTACTAGTGCATGACGAAAAGGGTACTTAATAGGGATGGGCTGAATGCTGAAACCTGAGAACCTGGATTGAACGCCTGCGGACCATGCTACGACATCTACGCATCAAAAATCTCGCCCTGATCGACGAACTAGAATTATCGTTCGACGAAGGGTTGAATGTCATCACTGGTGAAACTGGGGCCGGGAAAAGTTTGTTGATGCAGGCCTTCAATTTGGCAGTCGGCGGGCGCGCCACCGCAGACCTCATACGACATGATACCCAAGAGGCCGCAGTTGAAGCCATTTTTGTGCTGACCGATGCGCGCATCTCCCGGTTGCTCGAAGAAAGCGGGTACTCCAGCGACGACGAACTCTTAGTCCGCCGCGTCATCTCTCACAATGGACGCGGGCGGGTCTATCTCAATGGCGCCGCGGCGACCGTGACGATCTTACGTCAAATAGGCGAGCGCTTGATGCATATCTATGGACAACATGAGCAGCAGATTTTGCTCGAAGCTGAGGCCGCAATTGGGCTTTTGGATGGGTTTGCTGCTCTCGGAACACGCACTGAAGAGATGGCGCATGACTATCAAACCCTGCGTCATCTCTGGTCTCGCTTACAAGCGCTCACGGCTGGAAAAGCGGCGGCTGCTGCGCGACGAGAACTGGTGCGGTTTCAGGTTGAAGAAATTAAAAACGCGGTCTTACACGCTGGCGAGGAGGAGGCCCTACGCCAGGAAAAATTGGTGTTGTTGAATGCCGAGAAGTTGGCCCGAGGCGTAATTGCAGGAGAAGAACTGCTTGCTGGTGGTGAAGAAGCAGTGACTGATAGGCTTGGCAGGCTGCTCACCCGTCTGCGCGAATTGGCGCGCATTGATGATCACCTCAACGAGGCCGTCGGGCTTCTTAACAGTGGGCTCGCCCAAGTAGAAGAAGCGGCGTTGCATTTACGCCGCTACGGCGAACGGCTGCAGATAAATCCTGAACGACTGGAAGAGATTGAAACCAGGTTATCTCTTCTTTCCCGTTTGAAACATAAATATGGCGGCAGTGTCGAAGCCGTGCTGGCCCTGCAAGCAGCCCTTGCACAAGAGTTGCAACAGATCGAAGGCGGAGAAGAAACGATCGTCGCCTTACGACAAGAAGTCGAAGCGGCGGAGGCCGCGGCCTGGACTACGGCGCGGGAACTTTCGCAGGCGCGCCGCGCCGCCGCGACCATGCTTGAGAAGCAGATGGCGCAAGAGCTTGCTTCATTAGGGATGAAAGGGGCCGCTTTCAGCGTGCGATTTTCCGATAACGCAGAACGAGAGGATGCCGCTGACGAAGACGGCGCGGGAACTGCTGGACCATTTCTTCATGGCGCTCAGCGGCTGCGTATCACAGGATGTGACAGAGTTGAGTTTTATCTTTCCGCCAATCCTGGAGAGCCATTGTTGCCCTTGGCGCAGGTCGCCTCTGGAGGCGAGTTGTCCCGCTTGATGCTTGCACTTAAAGCCCTGAGCGCCGCTGTTGGAGAAGCGCCAGTGTTAATTTTTGACGAAGTAGACGCCGGCATCGGCGGGGGCGTGGCGGAAGTGGTGGGACGACGTTTAAAGGCCTTAGCGCGACAACGCCAGGTGCTCTGTATTACACACTTGCCTCAGATCGCCGCGTGCGCTGACCATGCATATACGGTGGTAAAGCGCACCACTCAAGGTCGCACGGTTTCCTCCGCGCGGCAACTCTCGCCGAGTGAACAATTACAAGAACTCGCGCGTATGCTCGGCGGCGTCGAGATTTCGGCTGAAGCCCGACGTCACGCGCGTGAAATGCTGGAAGTGGCGCGGCGAAGAGAATAGGTTTGGCGTTAGGCTGAAAGAGATTTCCTTTAACAAGCCTCAAGCCTACCCCCTCTCCTTGCATTTTTCGCGCAAGAAGCCCATGTAGAACAGTAAGGATAGAAGGAGAAGCGGCATGGATTTCTCGTTTTCTCTCGAAGAAGAACAGTTTCGCCAAGAGCTGCGCGGGTGGTTGCACGATAATCTCCCCGCCGGCTGGGGTTCGACGTTTCGTATGCCGAAAGGGCAGGCGCGCATCGAATTCCTGCGCGCTTGGCAACGAAAATTATATGAGGGCGGTTATCTGGGCCTCTCCTGGCCTAAGGAATACGGCGGTCGCGGTGCCTCGAT
>CAZUFQ010000684.1:0-4350 GCA_964618735.1 uncultured Enterobacteriaceae bacterium | reverse complement strand
TATACAACTTGTACATTTTCAACACGATCATTACGTTTGAAACCGCCGAGGTCAGTCCACAGGAAATGCGGACACGGATTCAGGAAAAACTTCTCGGCCATGACTGGCTGGTAGGAGAAGTCAATCAAGAAGTTATTGGCTACGCCTATTATGGGCTATTTCGGACTAGGGCCGCCTATCATCACACCGTGGAATCAACGATCTATCTCTCACAAGAGAGCATAGGGAAAGGATTCGGCAGGACCTTATATGGCAAATTACTGGAGTCGGTCAAAGACCACGGATTTCGCGAGGTGATCGCTGTCATCGCGTTGCCCAATCCACAGAGCATCGCCTTACATCGGACGCTGGGATTTGCAGAAGTCGGAGTACTCAAGAATGTCGGGTACAAATTTGGGAGATATATCGACGACGGGATCTGGCAACTATCCATAGCCTAAGTTTTTAAGAGGAAAACTAGTTTAACAGGGTGATGTACACGCAGCAATCATTATTGACCGAGAGCATGGCCGAAGCGCCCCCAACCGAAGGCGTAAAGTATGCCGGCTCAAAGCTGAAGTTGCTTCCGTACATCTTGCAGTTAGCAAAAAAACTCCCTGTGAAGACCGTCTTAGATGGATTTTCCGGCACGACGAGGGTCTCTCAAACATTCGCGAAAGCGGGATATAAGGTTCTTTGTAACGACATTGCTGTTTGGTCTGAGGTGCTCGGAACCTGCTATCTTCTCAACGACAAAAAACCTCAAGCGTATGACGCACTTATTCGTCAGCTTAATGCTCTCCCGCCCGTAGATGGGTGGTTCACAGAGCATTACGGCGGTCTACCGAATGGAGGCTCTGCGTTACAGACCAATGGCTTGAAGAAACCGTGGCAGCTTCATGTCACAAGAAAGCTTGACGCGATTCGAGAAGAAATAGAGCGCCTGTCACTCTCGAAGGTTGAGAAAGCCGTGGCGCTCACAAGCTTAATGCTTGCGCTTGACCAAGTTGACAGCACGCTTGGGCATTTTGTGTCTTACCTGCAAGATTGGTCTCCCCGATCTTATCATAAGCTCGTCCTTAAAATCCCGGATGTTTTTGTTGCGCAAGAAGAACACAGAGTACTCCGGAGAGATCTTCTTGATCTTCTCCCAAGCGTAGCTGTAGACCTCGCCTATTTTGACCCTCCTTACGGATCGAACAATGATAAAATGCCTCCGTCCCGAGTGAGGTATGCTTCTTACTATCATCTTTGGACCACAGTATGCCTTCACGATAAACCCAAGCTGTTCGGAAAAGCGAATCGGCGCGAGGACACTTCTGACGCCATAGCAGCGTCCGTGTTCGAGGAGTTTCGTAAGAATGGCCAGGGCCGATTTATTGCGATGGAAGCCATCGAGCGCATGATCCGCAACACCGCTGCTCAGTGGATCATTTTGTCTTATAGTTCAGGAGGGAGAGCCGCCGCTGACGAGTTAAGTCAAGTATTGCGAGAAAACGGTAAACTTCTTGATGTTGTTGAAGTAGGCTACAAAAGAAACGTCATGGCCGGTATGAAATGGACGGACGCCTGGATTCGAGACGTTCAGCAACCCAACCGCGAATTTCTTTTTCTTCTCGAAAAGAAGTAGACGCCTTACGAGGCAACTCTCCCCTTGCGAACGCTGGAGTTAGCCGAGTCATGAGAAATGGCGCTATCAACCGTTAATTCAATTAGGGGGTGCGCTTATGACAACTGAGACATGGAAACACGGATTTGCCAATACCAATGGTCTCCGTCTTCACTATGTAGAACAGGGCGAAGGGCCGCTGATGCTTCTCCTCCATGGCTTCCCAGAGTTCTGGTATTCGTGGCGATATCAGATTCCGGCGCTGAGTCAGTACTTCCACGTGGTCGCGCCGGACCTGCGCGGGTATAACGACTCGGACAAACCTGAGGGAGTACACCAATATCAATTTTCTTATCTTGTTGATGATGTAATGGACTTGCTCCGCTTCTTTGGTCAGGAGAAAGCGATTATCGTTGGCCACGACTGGGGTGGGGCCATTGCTTGGGTTTTTGCCACAAGGCATCCCGAGGCGACTGAGCGTCTCATTGTGTGTAGTATTCCTCACCTGGGGGTGTTCCGCAAAATGGCCGCCCAAGGCTTTGTCGAGCACTACACCGCGTTGCAGCGGTTGTTTTACATCTTCTTTTTTCGCACCCCGGACGTTCCTGAACGGTTTTTCAGCAAGGACGAGTATGTTTTCTTCGAGGCCTATCGGCTCAGCAACCCGAATCGTTTCACGCCAGAGGTAATTGCCGAGTATAAAAAAGCAATAGGAAAGCCAGGAGCGTTAACGGCTGGGCTCAACTACTACCGCGCCAATCTACCTCCGGAGGTGCTCGTCGGCGAAGCGCCGCTGCTGGAAGAAAAAATAGTCCGTCCCACTTTGTTCATTTACGGGGAGAATGAACAGGTCGTCAGCCAGTCTGTGGCCGAGTGGACCCGCGAGTTCGTCGATGCTCCTTTTACCTTTCATTCTATCCCCAACTGTGGGCACTGTGTGCAACAAGAGGAGCCGGAACTCGTCAATCAATACATCTTGCAATTTCTGGCAGACCTGAAACGTGAAGAATGATGCACGAAAAAGTCTCGTCTACACCGAAAACAGATTGAGCTGGGTTGCGGTGTTCGGACGACGAAACGCTGCGGTGGAAAGTTCGGGTCCCCTGTGGGCGAACCCCGCCTTGCGGCACGCAAGCGTAAACATGGCGTGAATTGTTTCGGCAAAGAGTCCTTCACCTCGCATACGACGATGCCAGTGCGAGTCGTTCAGTTTTCCTCGTCTCATGCCGCGAATTTTGTTTAATACTTTTTCCTTCCGCTCAGGGTAGTGCGTCTCCAGCCATTGCGCGAAAAGATCGGCGATGCCATAGGGAAGACGGAGGATGGTATGGCCAGCGAATTGCGCGCCGGCTTGTGCAGCGGCGCTGACAATGGCGGGAGTTTCGGTGTCGGTCAGGCCGGGAATGATCGGCGCAACATTCACCCCGACGGGAATATGGGCCTCTGCGAGCGCGCGAATTGCGTCGAGTCGCTTCTCGGGGGAGGAGGCGCGCGGCTCCAGACGACGCGCGAGCCGGGCGTCGAGCGTGGTGATGGAAACAATCACCGCCGCCGCTTGGTCCCGCGCCAGTTGGGCAAGAATGTCACAGTCACGTACAATGAGCGCATTCTTCGTCACAATTGCTACAGGATTACGAAAATCGAGCAGGACTTCGAGACAACCACGAGTGAGTTGCAACTTGTGTTCGATCGGTTGATATGGATCGGTGACGCCGCTCATGGCCACCACTTGTGGCCGCCAGTGCCGAGAGGCGAGAGCGGCGCGCAGCAGCTGCGGAGCTTGCTCTTTCACTAAAATTCTCGTTTCAAAATCGAGCCCGGCTGAGAAGCCCAGCCACTCGTGAGTCGGGCGAGCGTAGCAGTTATGACTCACAACGCCGTTAGCGATGAAGTCTCCAGTTCCTGTCGTAATATCGTACATGGGAAGCTCAATGCCGAGACGTTCCACCGACAGCACTTGTAAATCAGCTTGGCTTTTCACCGCTTGGCCTTCGATACTTTGCTTGCACGGACAGCCGGTCTTGTAATCCGCAGCGGCTACGAGAGGAAGAGCAAATGCAGCCCCGAAGCCCATCAGCTTGTTAGCAGTCGTCAGGTGAGGACGCTGTTCGCTCCCCGCACCAGAGCCGGTCACATACTTCCAACCGCGCTCTGTAAGGAATAGGTGATCACCGCTTGTGATGAGGGAGGTCCCGTCAGCAAGCGTAACCTTGAAGGCTGGCTTCCAAGTCTTCCAATGCGCCAGAATGCGGGTCTTTGTGTATCGACGGCGCCAGCCGCGACGTTCTGTGCCGTAAATTTCATCTCCGATCTTTAGTTCCTCAAGTGCTCGCATTGAACCATTCGCCATGAGGACAAGGGTGTCGCCACTCAGGCAGTAGACACAACCATGTTCGCATCCCCGATACGGATTGACGCTCACCGTAAATCCGACATCTGGACTCTCGTTCCGGGTAAGAATGGTCCGGGCCGGATCGCGTAGGAGAATTGTTGGGAACTGCAGACGATCTTCGGCATCGCTGTGGGCATCGGGGTCCGGCTGGTAAGAGAGACGTTCAAAGCGATTCGGAGGGTTCGTTGCAACGCCGCGGCCTTTAAGTGGGTAGTGGAGAGTCACGAGCTTTCCTCCTTCTCGATCGCAACGAGCAGGATGGAAGAAGCATATCATTTTCGCTTTTTATTCGCCATACGGTTGAACGCCCTATTGCTTAGAGTCCGTTTAAGAAGTTCTTGAAAGAAAAGAGGGAATTGTGAGGTAAGAT
>CAZUFQ010000683.1:0-4362 GCA_964618735.1 uncultured Enterobacteriaceae bacterium | reverse complement strand
ACGGTCGCGGCGCGCGAGTCGGTGCGCTTGGGGATGTCGCACGTCTCCTTTGCTCCCACCCTTCGTGATCAGGGCAGTACGCGGATCGATGTCGGTGAGGGAGATGCAGCCGTCGTCGAAAGTTTTCTTCTTGCCTACGACACAGAACGCCGCCTGCAAGAGCAGCACTTGGCGTCCGGGGTGACAATTCGTGAATTCGTGATTGAGGCAGGTCCCCAGTACTTTGCGGGGGCAGCCGAGAAAGTCAGCGCCGCAGTACAGTCCGCGAAGGACGCACTGACCCAACGCGATGCGAAACCGTATCGCCTCGCACGCGCACCGAAGTGAGACAGAGCTGCTCGTGCGACTTCTCGCAAAGGGCGGGAGCCCTGGTAGGGAGTCTGGTGTGAAGCGCTGGTGCGCACTGATTCCGAGTGTTCTCGTGCTGTCCATCGCCTCGCTGGGGTATACAGCCGAAAGCGCACTCGACCCCGGTTCCCAGCCAACCAGTGGTGGGCCTGCAACGCCCCTGCTGGCGCCACCAGTCGATCCGAGCGAGTCCATCCTCTCAGAATACACGCCGCAGGCGCCGCCGAACCCGAAGCCGCCGCCCTATACCTTGCTCCGCTTCAACGAAGATTATCGTTATCTCGCCGACCCGCGGAACCGCACTGACCTCTTTGACCCACTCAAGTATATCTCGCTCAACCCCAGCGATCCCACACGCTACCTCAGTCTCGGGGGCGAGATCCGCGAGCGGTACGAGCACTATACCAATCCTGGCTTCGGCGTCCCCGGTCAGCCCCAGACGGATGATTACCTCCTCCAGCGGATCACGCTCCACGCCGACTTGCATGTGAACGACCATCTGCGGTTGTTCGTCCAAGGGATCTCGGGTCTCCAGTTCGGCGGCACGCGCGAGAAAGGTCCGCCCAATGAAGACCCCTTTGATCTCCAGCAAGCCTTCCTAGACCTGAAGCTGAGCGTAGAAGCCTCGGGGGACGTCTCCTACCTCGTTGTGCGCGGCGGCCGCTTCGCGATGAGCTATGGCGCCGGGCGGCTGGTGGCGACGCGGGCGGCGCCGAACATCCCGTTCAAGTTCGACGGACTGCAATTGATTGGGAGTGGCGGAGGAGGGAAAATCTATGCGTTTGTGACCAAGCCCGCTCGCGAACAGAAATACCAATTTGATGATGAGTTCCCGGGCCAGCTCTTCTGGGGTGTCTATGGCGCGACGCCCGCGTTCAGCACACCGCTGCCCTTCCGCGCAGATCTCTATTATCTGGGCTTCAAGAACAACCATGCCCGCTATGCCAGTGGTTCCGGGCGCGAGGAGCGACACACCTTCGGCACACGGCTGTTTGGCAAAGCAAAAAGGTTCGACTATGACATCGAGCCGATCCTCCAAGTTGGTCGTTTCGCTCATCGCGACATACTGGCGTGGACGGTCGGCACGTCCAGCGGCTACACGTTCGAACACACCGCGATGACACCGCGCCTGGGCCTGCTATTCGATGTAGTCAGCGGCAACACCAGTCATGACGACCACGGTGCATTGGGGACCTTTAATCCCCTCTATTTCAAGGCAGGCTATTTTAATGACGCCAGCCTCATTCGGCCCAGTAACATCATTGACGTCCATCCCACTCTGCAACTGCACGTTCGGGATAACCTCCTCCTGACGCTGGGCAGCGACACGCTATGGCGGTACACGACGCAGGATGGGGTGTACGGCCCGCCTGGCAATCTGGAATTGCCGGCCCGAGGCGGTTCCCGCTACATCGCTACGACGGCCGAGCTCAGTGCGCAGTGGCAAATCACCCAGCATATCAGCTGGATCGGGTCCTACGTACATATTTTCGAAGGGAATTATGTACGGCAGGAGCGAGGCGGGGACGTCGACTATCTGGGCACCTGGATGTCTTTTAGCTGGTGAGCGTCTGCTGGAGTGTGCATGCCTCATGTAGGGTTGCTCGGCGGACTCGGAGCGAGGGTGCACTACCGTCTCGTCGTGGAAGACGACAAAGATCTCACACTGTCACTTCACTGGCCAAAACCAATGACAGAGAAAAACATTTTCCTCTTTCCCACGTCCGTCCGATAATGGATCTCTATGAAAAACAGGAGACTTAAGAGACTACGGGAAGCAAAGTCACTTTCTGTGAATTCTAAAGGAAGACGTAAACCCGCATGCCTCATTGTGCTTTTCCCTCGTGTCTGCCGAACAGAATGGCATTGGGATTACGCTCGAGAAAATCCGCGAGCATGCCTACTGCACGGGCGGCCTGGGAGAGCTCACGCAGACTTTTCACTAGCTCGTAGCCCATCAGCGAGTTCGGTCCGGTCATGTCGTTCACGTTCTGCAGGGTTTCCTGGGCACTTTCGAGCGCGACTCGCGCCGCTCCCACAGTGTCGTGTAGGTCTGCAGTCAGTGTTGGCAAGCGCCCGTCGGCGGTGCGTGCCAGTTTCCCGATGTCTCCCATCGCGCCGGTCACACTGCCCAGCGCTTCCGTGGCCCTCGCTGTGACCGGAGTGACCTGTTTGTCGAGGGTGCGCACCAGCCGCTGCACGTCCGTCAGCATCGCATTGACGTTGCGGATTGCCTCCATTACTTCGGGCGCATTCATCAGTCGATCGACACTCCGCAAGGTCGTGTCAAGGCTGTTCATGATGTCTTTGAGCGGCAGCTCGCTCATCTGCTCGAGCACCTTGCGTACCGTTTGTTCCACTTGCTGCCTGGTAGTCAGAACCGTAGGGATCTCCGGTAGCTTGGTCAGCGGGTCGATCCTGAACTCCACGGCTGGTGCTTCCGGATGAAAGTCGAATTGAATGAACAACTGACCGGTGACCAAGCTCTCTACCTGTAGTTGTGCCCGCACCCCCCGTTCCACTAATTTCTGGGTAGTGTTACAGATCTGTACTTTTCTGGAAAGATATGCCACGCTAGCCTATTCTGGTGAAAGGAGACACAATGACCCTCATTCCCGTGCAGTGTCCCTACTGTCAGAGCGAGCAGGTGATCAAGGGGGGCAAGACTGACACCGGCAAACAACGCTATCGCTGCCATAATCCCGCGTGCTCCCACCAGTCCTTCCTGCTCGATTCGGTCTACAAGGGTCGCTCACCCGAGATTAAACAGCAGGTGATCGATATGAGCCTCAATGGCAGCGGGATACGCGCCACGGCCCGGGTGTTGGGTATCAGCCCCACCACGGTGATACACGAGTTGAAAAAAAAGGGGCCGCGCTCTCCCCGGTGAACCATCCCCTGATCGAGCGCCTACCCCCGAGCCAGGTCGAGGTCGTCCTGCAGCGCGTGGACGCAGCCGAGGTGGACGAGATGTGGAGCTTCGTGGGCAAGAAGAAAGAGCCGCGCTGGCTGTGGCATGCCCTCGATCACCACACGGGGCAGGTTCTAGCGTACGTCTGTGGGCGGCGTAAGGAGGAGGTATTTCGGCAGTTGAAAGCGTTACTCGAACCCTTTGGCGTCACGCGCTACTATACCGACTATTGGACACCTACGAACGGAATCTTGAGCCCGCAGTCCACCGCCTCGGCAAACACAACACGCAGCAAATCGAGCGCAAGCATCTGACGTTACGGACGCGGATCAAGCGGCTGGTGCGCAAGACGATCTGCTTTTCGAAATCCATCGCGCTGCACGATATAGTCATCGGGCTGTTCATCAATCGTTACGAGTTTGGATTGCCCGTGTAAAGCATAAAATCCAGATCTGGAACACCACCCCTATAAATACTAAAATGTAACACTACCCTCCTCTGTAGCTTGAGCGGTAGAGCTTCGTGAAATGGGACTGCACAGGGCTGTGCCTTCTTTTGTCACGCCTCCTACCGCGATGGAGAAGTGAGCCATGAAAAGAGAAGCCCATGAGTGCACACCCAACGCAACTGTTTGTGACGACGGAAATCACCAGCAACATTGGGCGGGTCACCTTCAGCAATCTCCTTGTGAATCCTCTCAACCGTGCTGAGTGTGCAGGGCTGGTTGCCGCCATCTCGGGTGCTGATCACCGGCCACAGACGCTGCCTTTAAGCAGCCTACACGACGAGAAAGAAACCTCAGGACAGCAATAGGGCGGAAAATGACGGAAAAGATCACACCCCAGAAGGCGCAGGAGCCAGACGGGTTTGTTGTCTGGGATTAGCAAGGACTAGTCGTGGTGTGGCCGGATCAGCACCGCAGCCGCTTCTCTTGGGAGGCGTTGCGCCACCTCTGCGTGTGTGCGGAATGTCGAGAGCAACACGCAGGGTGACACGCTGTTTCACAGCGCCTGGATTCCCCCAGGGGCAAAACGAGGACGTAACTGTGGCAAAGCAACTGACAACTAACGTGACAATACCTTCGATCCTACGCGTGTGCAGCA
>CAZUFQ010000682.1:0-4363 GCA_964618735.1 uncultured Enterobacteriaceae bacterium | reverse complement strand
TTACGCTTTGCCAAGTATGGCAAACGGGTGGTGGCTTAACTGCGCGCCATTGCCCCAAGGGGGAGAGGGCCAGGGTGAGGGGAGGTCTGCAGCGCTCACCCTCTCCTGAGTCCTCTCCCCTCAAGGAAGAGGAGAAAAAGACCCCGCTCCGCACCTCCCCTGTTCGCGTGTTTTCTATACAGTCGCGCTTGTCGTCTCACGCCTTACGGAAGCTCGGCAGGATTTCCTTCGCAAACAACTCAAACGCCCCAGTGGCCCGCTTGGGATCGAGCCCCGGCAATTGCGTCAACATGATGAGGTGAGTACAGTTAAACTCCTTGTTAAATTGTTCGAGCTTCCGCGCGACTTGATCAGGGGTCCCCACCATCGCCGCTCGGCCAAACGCTGAGTCGCGAATTTCACTGGGATGTGTAAACTGCCATACGTCCTTGTCGCCTGGGGCGTCGTTCGCCTCGGCTAAGATATGACCGTAGAACTCCATCATGCTGTGGAGGTGAGGAGCCACATCCTCCCACGCCTCATCTTCGGTTTTCGCCGTATACACCAAGCGCAGCTGGGCAATGTTGAAATCTTTGGGATCACGACCATGTTTCTTGAGTTCGTCAGCGTACCACGGCGCCGGGTCGGGACCAAGAGTGGCCATAAGATGCGCGCCGACGCGCGCCACCCGCCGCGTCGCTTTTTCCGCTCTGGCGCCAATCCATAACGGCATCGGGTTCTGCACGGGCTTGGGCGACAAGGTCATATTTTTCACTTGGGTAAACTTACCATCAAAAGAGACATCCTCTTCATGCCAGAGACGTTGGAGCAATTTCACGCCTTCATCGAGACGAGCGGAGCGTTCCTCGCGCTTCATGCAGAACGCGTCGAACTCCAAGTACGAGTACCCTTGTCCGACGCCGAGATCAAAACGACCATTGGAGAGGATGTCAACACACGTGGCATCTTCCGCCACACGGGTGGGATGTTGAAAGGGCAACAAAAGAATAAATGTCCCAATACGAATGCGACTGGTGCGCGCCGCTACCGCCGCCGCCGTCGGCAGCAAGGAAGGATTGTAGCCATCCTCCGTAAAATGATGCTCGGTTAACCAGATGTTATCGTAACCAAGTTCTTCACAGCGCACGATCTGATCGAGAATCGCTTTGTACAGTTCCGGAAACGGACGCCGCCATTGTTTCGGGTTGCGAAAATCTTCCATAAAGCCGAATTTCATGCGCGAACCTCCTGATTATGCGTATCGAAACAGTACGATATCTGCCCCGCTCAAGAAAGGCAAAGCACCCGCGAGGGGATAGTCTCGCCGTTGTTCCCGGTCCAGGAAAGATGTTGACCATCTTGATTTTTTTATACACTTATTCCAAAAGGAAAGGGGCGAATCTCACCAGCGCAACGGGAGGGGACACATGGCCACATTCATGCAGTCTTATAGCTCACAGACCTACGCGCTTATGCGCATTATCGCCGGCTTCTTGTTCTTTTCTCATGGTTGCCAGAAAATCTTTGGGTTCCCGGGAACGATGCCCCCAGGCGTGCCCCCATTTATCATCTATGGGGCCGGCTCGATTGAATTGATCGGCGGGGCCCTTATCATGATCGGCCTGTTCACCCGTTGGGCGGCGTTCATCTGTAGCGGAGAGATGGCGGTGGCCTACTGGATGGCGCATGGAACTAAGGCCCTGTTTCCCGTCGTCAATGGAGGAGAACTGGCCGTCATCTATTGTTTTGTCTTCCTCTTCATTGCGGCGCAAGGCGCGGGCCTGTGGAGCGTAGACGCGGCGCAAGGCCGCGCCTGACGGAAGGAAGCAGGACTGGGGGTTGGCCTTGTTTTTCTTCTCATGCCCAGGCTCTGCCTGGGCGTGTCATGGGCTATGGTTCTGCTGCACCTAGGGCTTGCGTTCCCAGGCAAAGCCTGAGAACGAGATTGTCAAATTGCATCTGCATGGGCGCACCTGTGGTGCGCCCGGTCCTCGTGGGCCGACACATAGGTCGGCCCCTACGAGTGGGTTTTCACCGTTTTGCCCTCTTTATTCTACTCGTCACTCAGAACTTATTACTCCGCACTCAATACGTATCCGGCGGCAATTTGCTGTGGTCCCAACTCGACACTCTTGTCGGAGTAATCTTGAGGACAGTACGCTTTTTCGCACGCTCTTGGATCACGGCATTCGTAGGAGCGGCAGCGCCACCTTCTTGAGAAGCGCGGACTTCCCGCATGATGTTCCACACCTCATCCGCGTCATCAATGATCTCGCAGTTGCCGCGGATCATCACCCCCCGCAACTCGTTGTATTTACGCCCCGACTCTACCAGCACGGCCACTTTCGGATTCCGACGCGCGTTCACCACCTTCTGCGCCTTGCGGAACGACGTCATGTAAATGCAGCCGTCTTTCACCATAAACGCCATAGCTACCGCATGTGGATAACCATCTTTATCAATGGTGCACAGAATCATCGTCCGTGCATGCTTGAGATACTCTGCTTGCTCTTCTTTGGTCATTTGAATTTGGCTTTGACGATTCATGGCGTTCCTCTCTTTCTGTGACTCAATAGACTTGGGGCTGCTTTATCATGACCTTGGGAAACGAGAAAGCTTCCTGTCTCTGCACGAGCATCAATGAGCGGGCAAAGTTGTCATGAAGCGCCAAGCCGTCCGGCTGAATTGCGGTACTATTGCGTTTTAGTAGGAATGTGTACAGTTTCGTTCACGGCCGCCGAGCAACAGCGGTCCCTAGAAACTATTTGAGAGGAGGAATTATTATGAGCAATCCAGGAACCTACGCAGGCAGTTGCTTTTGCGGCGCGGTCCAGTTCACCGTCACTGGCGAACCGGTCGGCATGGGCTATTGTCACTGTCGTTCGTGTCGACATTGGTCGGCAGGCCCCGTCAATGCATTTACATTATGGAAACCGGACGCTCTGAAGATTACCAAAGGCGCGGAGAATATCGGCACTTATAATCAGACTCCGCAAAGCTACCGCAAATGGTGTAAAATCTGCGGCGGCCACATTTTCACGGATCATCCACCAATGGGACTCATCGATGTGTATGCCGCCATTATTCCAGACCTGCCCTTCCAACCAGGCGTCCATGTGCACTATCAAGAGACTGTACTCCGTATCCATGACGGCGCCCTGAAGCTAAAGGATATGCCAAAGGAAATGGGCGGCTCGGGCGATATCCTCCCCGAATAGTAGACAGATGCGTGAAGGAGACCGGTTATGGATTTTCAATTTACAGAAGAACAAGAAGAGATACGTAAACAGGTCCGCACCCTCTGTTCCCATTTCCCCGACGAGTATTGGCGCGAGCGCGATGAAAGCGGAGAATTCCCCTGGGACTTCTACAAAGCCATTGCCGACGGCGGCTGGCTCGGCATTACCGTGCCGCGAGAGTATGGCGGGAGCGGACTCGGCGTCACTGAAGCTGCACTGCTCATGCAAACCGTGGCCGAATGCGGCGGCGGCACGCAGGCGGCGTCATCCATTCATTTGGGCATTTTCGGCCTAGAGCCGTTGATTCGCTATGGCACGGAAGCGGCAAAGGCGAAGTATTTGGAGAAAGTGCTCAACGGAGAACTCCACGTCTCCTTCGCTGTCACTGAGCCCGACGCCGGGACAAACACGACCCACATCTCCACCTTTGCCACTCGCAAAGGCGATGGGTACGTCATCAATGGCCGGAAAGTGTTCATCACCAAGGCGCGCGAATCCAAGAAGATGCTCCTGCTCACGCGCACGACGCCGATTGAACAGGTCGATAAGAAGACCATGGGCATGAGCCTTTTCTTCGCAGACATCGATCCACAAGCGGTGGAGGTGCGAGAACTACACAAGTTGGGTCGCAAAGCGGTGGACACAAATATGCTGTTCATTGACAACTTGTATGTACCCAAAGAAGACTTGATCGGGGAAGAAGGTCGCGGCTTTTACTACATCCTCGACGGCATCAATCCCGAACGGGTGCTTGTGGCTGCGGAGTGTATTGGTCTCGGTAAGCGCGCAATTGAAAAAGCCGTGCAGTACGCAAAAGAGCGTATAGTGTTTGATCGTCCAATCGGGATGAACCAAGGGATTCAATTCCCTCTCGCCGACTCGTACGCCAAACTCGAGACGGCGGAACTCATGGTGTACAAAGCGGCGTGGCTCTTCGATCATGGCAAACCGTGTGGCAAGGAAGCCAACATCGCCAAGTACATGGCGGCGGATGCCGCTTGCGAAGCGGCGGACCGCGCAATCCAAGCGCATGGCGGGTATGGTTATATCAAGGATTACGATTGCGAGCGCTACTGGGGCGAGGCCCGACTCTTCCGCATTTCTCCGGTATCGCAAGAGATGGTGCTTAATTCAGTTGGCAGTAC
>CAZUFQ010000681.1:0-4367 GCA_964618735.1 uncultured Enterobacteriaceae bacterium | reverse complement strand
GGCACAACCTGGGGCCGTCGGGGTTGTATCTGACCAGCGAGCGCGATGTGCTGTGTTTCGAATTGACCTACTACATCCTCTAATTCATCGCACAGATTTTAACGAGTCTGTCATTCTGAGCCGAAGCGATGCGGAGGCGAAGAATGACATCTTCTCCCTTCCTGTGGTGAGGTGCTATTTGCTCTCACCAGGGAAGGCTTGATAAAAACCGTTGGTCTGGACGAGATTGACCGGAGTATCAAACAACGCGCTGAGGCGCTGGTCGGTCAGAATTCCGGGTTTTTCGCCATGCGCGACCACCATGCAATTCTTGAGTAACACTACGCGCGAGATCTCTGGTGGAATTTCATGGATATGGTGGGTGACGAGGATAATCGTGTTCCCGCCGCGCATCAGCTGACGAACGACATCTAGGTATTGAAAGCAAGCGCTGAGGTCGAGCCCGCTTGTCGGCTCATCGAGAATGAGCGTATCGGGATCGTTAATTAACGCGCGGCCCAGGAGAAAACGCCGCTGTTCGCCAGTTGACATCTCCCCAAACATGCGGTTCTTGAGGTCCGATATCCCGAGCATCTCGACGATGCGCTGCGCGCGTGATTTGTCTTCCTCGCTAAATTGGTGATGCCAGGCAGTGTCGATACTTGAGTAATAGCCCGAGAGGATCACGTTCATCCCTCGTGCATTATTCACATATTGCTGCTGGAGATCGTGCGATACGATGCCAAAGTGGTCGCGCAACTCCCACACGTCCCAACGTTCCTGCCCGAAAATTCGCACGTAGCTGTTATCCTGTTCCACCGGATAGAGTTCGCGAGACAACAGTTTGAGCAGCGTCGATTTGCCGGCGCCGTTGGGTCCTAGAATGGCCGTGTTACAGCCAAGTTCCAATTCGAGCGAGAAGTTATTGAATACTCGGTGCTGGCCGCGATATACCGTCGCGTTTTTAATCTCGATGATTTTCTGCATAGGAAATAAAATCGCCAATCACAGGAATGACTGGCGATCGTAAGGAGAGCAGCGGGAGCGGTCAAGCCGCCTTTGGGAGAGAACAATTGCGGCAACAGATTCGGCGGCAGGCTTCGCCAGGAGATAGCAGGGCTCGCCTAGCTACTCCAACGTGATAAACAGCGATTTTCGCGGCTTTCCACCTACGGCGCGGCTGATGTGGCCTTGGCCGGTGGTGTCTTCAGCCAGCAAAATATCGCCCGAGCGCAGGATACGTTTCGTCCCATCGCCGATCTCGATTTCCACCTCACCTTCAAGGTTGACGACATACTGCCGTCGCGGCGCATTGTGAAAATCGAAGTCATAATTACCGCCAGTCTCACGGAAAACCACGCCGGTGGCCTTTTGTAAATCAGACATGAACCCGGCCTTGCCGCCATCCTTCAAAGGGACCTCAATGTCTTCGAAATGCGATTTGTTATCTGCCCCGGTATAGATGCGTGTAATTTTCATCTGCCGTCCTCCTTCAGGTGATGCTTGTTTCTGTCCGGTTTCTTCTGCATATACATTGCCGCTTGGTTGCTGTCGCCCTCCCAGTTCCAGCCACGCGACGGTCGCCGCTACAGCGAAACCTAATATCAACAAAGAGAATGAGTTTTTCTTACTCATAAACCGTAAGCCTCCTTGGAGAGTGGCCAGCAAGGCGCGGCTTTGCTGGCCACATTCCGCCCTTACGCCAGCGGTACGATTGCCGCGACTGCTGGAGTGGAGCTAGAGACCCTCGTGGTGTGTCCCGAGCCGGTGAGATCTTCTGCAAGTGTCGCATCCCCGGGATTCATACGACGCGTCGTGCCGTCTTTGAAGCCAATCTCCAACTGACCAGCCAGGACGATCACATACTGCCTTCGTGGTGCGTTGTGCCAGCTCATAGCCGTGCTCACAGGTATTTCTCGAAACTGAATATGGGCAGCGGCGCGTTCCTCCGCGAGCACAGGATGCGCGCTCGGCGTTTGCTCCTCGAGATGAGAATGTCCATCACTACCAGTGTACATACGAAAAATAGCCATAAATGACCCTCCTTTTTCCTTTCGTATATTCCCCTCACCCTATCCCTCTCCCCCTCGGGGGAGAGGGCAGCAGACGCGGAGCGGCTGCGGATGAGGGGGACGTATGTTTATAACTCATGACGTATTACAGCACCGGTCTACGCAAGTGCCAGTCCGTCGCCTGTTGATATGCCCACGCCGCCCGCAGCACCAACGCTTCTTGCCAATGGCGTGCAGCCAACTGCATACTGAGCGGCATCCTTTCTGGAGTGAAGCCGCAGGGAATACTAATCACCGGCACAAGAGCCAGATTAAGCGGATAGCAAAAGCGTGTAAGGCGACGCGTCGTTTCCACTCCGTCGCTTTCCTCAATAAGCGGAGCCGTCATGCCGCAGGTTGGGGCCAGCAATAAATCATACCGCGAGAACACCTGCTCTATGTAACGTTGCCAACGGCGTTGTTCTTGTCGAGCGAGCGCGTATTGGGCCCCAGTCACCGTCGCGCCGCGTCGTAAGCGAGTTATGACGTCCTGTCCAAAATCTTCCGGTCGCTCGGCCATTCTCGCCCGATGGAATGCTGCTGCGTCTGTCAAAATCAACTCGCTCATGCGGTCAATCATGTCAGCTGCACCAATCAGCTCTACCTCTTCCACCTGCGCACCCAGTGAAGCAAAAACTTGGGCGGCTTGTTGCACGGCAGTCGCTGCCGCAGGTTCTGGCTCAGCGAGAAAGTAACCGGCGAGCAACCCAATACGCAATCCCTTGACTCCAGCACGCAGTTCAGCAAAGTAGTCCGGGACAGGAACGTCAACGGAGGTAGGTTCTGCAAGATCATAGCCAGCCATGACTTGCAGAAGATAAGCAACATCTTCCACACGCCGCGCCATTGGGCCGACCGTATCGAATGTCCAGCTCACAGGGACCACGCCGCGAATGCTCACGCGTCCAACGGTTGGACGAAGGCCGGAGACGCCGTTAAGCGCAGCAGGAATGCGCACGGAACCGCCCGTGTCCGTACCAATCGCCGCCAGCGTCATGTCCGCAGCCAGCGCGGCTCCAGACCCGCCGCTGGAGCCGCCAGGAATGCGTTGCGGATCCCAGGGATTGCGGCAAGGACCAAAATGGGGATTGCGCGTCGTCGCGCCAATCGCCCATTCGTGCATGTGGAGTTTTCCCAACACAATGGCGCCGGCATTTTGTAATCGCGCAGCGACTTCAGAATCTGCACGCGAAACATTCTCTCGTAAAAACTTCGTTCCCGCCGTCATGCGCACGCCAGTAACGTCGCAGTTATCTTTCAGCGCCACCGGTACGCCATGCAGCGGCCCCAACGTCTTTCCATTCATCACTGCTTGTTCTGCCGCCTTTGCGGCGGCCAAGGCGCCTTCGGCCAAAACTGTCAGGTACACATTCAATGAAGGATTAAGCTTTTCGATCCGTTCCAAATAGGCGCGCACCAACTCTACCGGCGACAACTTCCGCGTGCGGATTTGCCCCAAAACATCAGAGATTCCCAGCTGTAAAAGATCCGCAGCCGCCATGAAAATCTCCTCTCTTCTTCATTCAACGAGAGAACTGCTCGTGATGCTCCAGCCACCACTGGGCGATATCAATCCGTCGCGTAAACCAGACGCCGCCTTTCTTCAAAGCATATTCGATGAACTCTCGGAGTCCCGAAGTACGCCCGGCCTGCCCCACCATGCGCGGATGTAGGCCGACAGACATCATCTTCGGATAGCCCTCGGCCCCTTCGCGCCATAGTTCGTCTAGCCCTCGTTTACAGGTTTCAAAAAAATCCGCCGGGCTGCCATAGCCTTGCGACAACACGAATCGGGCGTCGTTGTAGGTCAACGAATAGGGCACGATGAGATGTTGTTTTCCGTTTACTTGAGTGAAATATGGCAGATCGTCATTGTAAGCGTCAGAGTCATACACAAACCCACCGTCTTCCACGACCAGCTCTCGCGTGTAGATACTAGGGCCATACCGACAGTACCACCCTTGGGGACGCTCGCCGCACGTCTGCTTGATCAATGCGATCGCCCACTGCATGCGTTCTTTTTCTTCTTCGCGGCTGAAGCGCCAATGTTCACTCCAACGCCAGCCATGTGAACAAGGCTCATGACCACTCTCCTGAATCCACTGCCCCACTTCAGGATTGCGCTCTAACGCGACAGCGCAAGCAAAAAAGGTGACCTTAATTTTATATTCGTCAAAGAGCCGCATGATGCGCCAGATGCCAGCCCGGCTGCCGTACTCATACACAGACTCGACGCAGAGGTCCCGATACTGCGGTTGTAGATTATAGCTGATCTCCGCCAGGCCTTCGTTACGCTCATCCCCTGCAGGCTTAGAGTATTCTGAACCTTCCTCATAG
>CAZUFQ010000680.1:0-4369 GCA_964618735.1 uncultured Enterobacteriaceae bacterium | reverse complement strand
CGGCGCGGGGTCTCTCGTGCTTCAACAAGCTCAGCACGAACGGGTTTTTCCTTAGTGGGAGAGCTTTTCCCGTTCACCCTGAGCCTGTCGAAGGGTGAATCAATAGCGAAAGATAAATGCAAACCGCCTTAGGCGGCAAATTCGGGCATGATCTCATTCACGAGCAGGTCTCGCGATTCCTCCGACCTCGGAAACACAATGTAATAAGTCATACCGAATTCTTCGATGCGCGAGCGGAGTTCCCGTCTCACTTCATCCGGAGTCCCGATCAGCGCCACGGGCGCATTGCGCATCGCTTCTTCACTGAGGAAGCCCATTGCCGCCGCAGTTGCTTTGACAGCGGCGTCCGCCTCGCTTTTACTGCGCGAGATATTCACCATTGCAATTCCGCTAATTTCCACGGACCCAGGAGCGCGCCCCGCATCGGCGACGAACCCGTGCAACATGTTGATCCGCCGTTTCAGCTCGGCTTTGGTGAATTTCACCGCCGCGTCTGGGTCTTGGACGAAGTCTTTGCCATTGACAATAGGCGGGATGAGATTGGCGATTTGCGCCTCCGCCGCGACGATCTGCAGCAGTTTCTTGCCCGCGCCGCCAACCATGATAGGCGGGTGCGGCTTCTGCACCGGACGCGGATGATTGTAGGCCTTCTCTACGGAGAAATAGCGTCCATGGTACGTAGGCTCCTCTTGCGTCCACATTGCCTTAATCAACTTGATAGCGTCATGAAGTTGATCGAGACGCTCCGCATTGGCTGGATAGGGATATCCGTGGGCGTCATATTCAGAGCGTTGCCACCCCGAGCCCACGCCAAAGATGAACCGTCCGTTACTGATGTGGTCGAGGGTCGAGGTCATCTTGGCCAGCATGGCCGGAGAACGAAAGGACATCGCCGTCACCGCCGGCGCCAGACGGATATTCTTGGTCACCGCGGCAACCGCGCTCAACGTGGCGTAACACTCCAGCTGAGGCGTTTGCGGCGCGCCTAGAGGTGAAAAGAAATGGTCGTTGATGGACACGGAATAAAAGCCATGCGTGTCGGCAAATTCCGCCGCCGCTCGGGCTTTGGCGAAATCCCCCGTCGGAAGAAAGAGACTAAATTTCACTTTGTTCATTGATGAGAACCTTTCACGACGGCTACGCCGCCTTTTTCGTTGCTTCGTATGCAGCCTTCATGCGGCGGAGTTCTTCCCAACCGAGATACGCGGTAAAGTTGTTCTCGTCAAAGAACAGCACGGTTCCGTTACAAATGAAAATATAGTCAGTATCTTCGAGCGCCGTCGTAGCGCCGTGCACCATGCCATTGGCTTCATAGACATAGTCACCGGTATTCAGAACCCCATCGCGCACCTGTAACTTGCCGGACAGGATAAACGTATGTGAAGCGCTCAAATGTTTATGTGGCGGCGCCACGTAGCCTTTGAGCCAACGGAAGAGGACGGCCCAGGTTCCCGATTCTGAACCAGTCCAAAGAATCTTCATGAAGCCGCGCTGCGGATCATTCGCCATAGGCATCCAATCCATTTCGGACGACTTCATGAGCGTATCCATCACCTCGCTATTGAACGGGTTGATATCTTGCGGAAGCGCCATTGTTTCCTCCAGCTTGTGAATTTGGTTCCCCCATAGATGCCTGGATCTGTGCTGGGATGCAAGCGAGCGCTTAGCAATGCAGACAAAGCGACGCGGCTTGTTCCTCAGAAAAGACGATTACGTAGCATGATGACTGATACGGACTTGATTATCTTGCAGTTGATGAAAGAGATCATCCCACAATGCTTCAGCGGGCCATCTACCTACAAGATCGTTTTCTCAAAATCGACTTGTACAGCATGGACGCGTTGCTTAAAAAAGCAGCAAGCACTTAAAACGAAGTCGACGACTGCCGTCTCGGGCCGTCGCCCAAAGGATCCGTTCGGCACACGCACACTCGATCTCTTCAAGGAGATGATCTTCACAATTGCGGGCAGCTCTTTTAGCGGGATGATAATCTCTTCCATTGCGATTGCCTGTAGGGCTGAACATACGCATGAGGCTTTTGGCTGACTTCTCCGTTAGGATGCCTAATTTTTCGAAGCCAATAGTTGCATTGATATCATCTCGTAGAACGGCCTTGCCGGTAGCCATATCTCCGGCAAGCAAGCATTCAACGCCTTCTCTGAACAACTCTTCTCGGAAAGTGGGATCACGCTGGACACGGGTCCAAATCGTTTCTCTGAAATCTTGAGTAAGAGGCATTATTTAACTTTATACTGGCTATAAGATTTGCAGTCTACGAAAGATACTCATCTACCCAGCGCTGGGCCACATACACACCGAGCGCCGTTCCGACGACGCTCAGAAAAAATGCGGTCATGAGCCCCACATAGCTTCCGAGCTGCCATCCAGCATATCCGCCGAGAGTTGAGACGACAAGTTTTATGATTTTCATGGGTGTCTATTACCGCTATGTAACTGCCCCCAGAATCTCCAAACTCACTTTACGTGAACGCAGGGAGAATGTCTTGGGCGAACCGACGGAGGAATTGCCGATCATACGGTTGTGAAAGTTCAATAATCACCTGCTGAATGCCAGCGGACGCAAGGGCGTGAAGACGGTCAACTACTGCCGCAGGAGTTCCAGTAAGCTGTGACGGGTACAGTGAGGTTGCTCTCTCGACCTCACCGGGGTCGCGACCAACCTTGTGACACACCGCATCGAACGCGGCGCAGGTTCGCCGTATCCCCTCTGTGTCACTAGCCCCATAAAAGTGCCAGATATTGGCGTGACGCGCCGCAAGCGGCAGGATCACCTTTGGTCCAGTACCGCCGATCAATATAGGAGGATGCGGTTTCTGCACTGCCTTCGGCGCGAACGGCGCGTCTTTCAGTTGGTAGTATTTGCCGTTGAAGGTGCTCTTCTCTTGCATGAACAACTGCTTGAAGACCTCTACCGCTTCACGCAGCTGTCGCGCCCTCTCACCCGCCGTCGCAAATGGAATACCGTACATCCGGTGCTCCGCTTCAAACCAACCTCCTCCCACGCCCAAAATTAAGCGCCCATTGCTCACATGGTCGACCGTTACGGCCATCTTGGCCAGCACGGCGGGATGTCGGTAGGTGTTGCCAGTCACCAGCACCCCTGCATGAACATGCTTCGTTTGCGCAGCCAAAGCAGAGAGCAGCGTCCATCCCTCCAGGCAAGGGCCATCGGGGCTCCCACTAAAAGGTATGAAGTGATCAAAGACGAAGGCTGTGGAATATCCTAACGTGTCGATCTCTTGCCACACCTCTACGATGTCACGATAAGTGACGTGCTCCGGATAGGTCAAAACCCCAAATCGTAGTCGCGATTGTTGTTCAGTCGTCACGTCGCCTCCAATCACTATTTGTTGGGAAGAGGATCACGCGCGTTGGCTGGCGTGACGCTGCACCGCCTGAGTTCGATATAATTTTCTCAAGAGTTTCTGATGGGTCCAAATCATACTGATAGAGCCCCCTTACCCTGGCCCTCTCCCACGAGGGGAGAAGGGATTGGCTGGTGTAGCTGTTTTGTCCTCTTTCTCCTAGTGGGAGGGAAAGATGCGGTGAAGCATTAGTGTAGTGCAGGCATCAACTCTTTAGCGAAGAGTTCCATCGAGCGTTGGCTCTTGGCGGGGTCGAGCCCGGGCAGATGCATGCCCATGACAAGATGGGTGGTGCGCACCTTCTTCGTCATATCTTCAATCTGCCGACCTACATCCTCTGGTGACCCCACGATTGGACGACCAATGAGTTTATCAGTCATATTGCGAAGTTCTGCTGCTGGCGGCAGCTGGCCAAACTGTTCCGCGCCACGGAAATCTTTGGCCTCAGCCACCCAACGCCCATACCAACTTAACATGTAGTGCAGATGATCCTGGACATCGTTCCACGCTTGTTCATAGGTGGGCGCGACATAGACCCAACGCAGCTGCGCCGCATGATAATCCTTGGGATCGCGTCCATGTGCACGCAACGCCGCGTCGTAGGTGCTTTGAGAACCGGTATCGCCGCCGCCTAAGAAGTGACAACCAAGGCGCGCAGCCCGCTCCACTGCTTTCGGCTGGGAGGCGCCAATCCACAACGGTGGGTGGGGCGTCTGAGCAGGCTTGGGAATCATACTGATATTCTTCAGATTGTAGTGCTTGCCCTGATAGGAGAAGGGGTCCTGCGTCCACATCCCGCGAATAACCGCAATTCCCTCTTCCATGCGGGAAGCCCGTTCATTGCGAGGAATGCCATAACCTTCAAATTCTGCTGGCGCATAGCCTTGTCCAAGCTCCAAATCGAACACGCCGTTAGCGAGGATATTCACCGGTGCCACATCTTCGGTAACGCCACCTGCCGTTTCGCGCTGTAAAGGAACAGA
>CAZUFQ010000679.1:0-4370 GCA_964618735.1 uncultured Enterobacteriaceae bacterium | reverse complement strand
GGCTGCGGCAAGTTGTTACACCGCGAATCGAAGTTGCAGTTCACAAGCTGGATGACCTTCCCGGTCGCTTCTATTTCGAGGAAGGTTCCGATTCCCCGCGCGTAATATTTGCGCGCCAAGTCACCCGGATCAACCAGCGAGGAGTTCCTGGTCACCACGCAATCGCCGGCAGAGCAGAAGCGCTGGGCGAGCTGCTGCGGCACGAGCTGGTCGAGATCGGCATTGTCGCCAAACTTGTACGTTATAGACAAGATTTCCGTTAAATCCTCAGCGTTGCCCAATGAGAATTCCTCAAGGTAAACGTCGCCTGGTTTCGGAGACGCGAGGAAGATGACGCCAGGCTTGTCACCGTCACGCCCTGCCTTGAAAGAGCCATCAATACTGACCAGTTCCGGCCTCTCGGGGTTATCGCCTGCGAAGCTCTCGAAGTCCTTGGCCTCCTCGCCGAAATACCAGGTGGCCCCGTCCTTGGCTGGGGCATACCAATCGTCGGTGTCTTCGTGGAGGATACCGTCCTGAAAGACTTGGTCGCGAGCCACGATACAGGTCACCCCGTCGATCAGCTTGGTCTCGTTCACGATCTCCATCTTGTCGACTTCGTTTCCGCTGTGGTATTCCCAGCTGTTACCAACTGTCAGCGGGAAGTAGGGGTTCGGCTTTGTCGGCTGTTTAGGGTCATCGAAAAGAGCGGGGTCGAAGTCTGGGTCGTAACGGCCCTCCCCGAGGGCTTTGCAGGAGTCGAGACGCGCCTGAAACTGCTCCTGACACAGCGTGTTATGTTCCTTGCTTGTGGCCTCTAACTCACTCAAGCAATCAGCTCGTTGATCTACGTCGGAGATGTTGATGCAGATCGCTTTGTGTTTGAGGCCGTCATCTATACCTTCGGCTTTACAGGCAGCGGACAGGGTGCGGGCGGTTTGCGTACAGAAACGGTTATGTTGGGCCTCACTAGTTCCCGTGAGTGCAAATACTGCCACGATGGTGATTCCAAGCGTTCCGCCGAGGCAGAAACGAGAGCCACTCCTTGCTTTAGGGACAGCTCGCCTCCATCCAGTTGCCTTTTTTAATACTCTCATCGTTTTTCCTCCTTGCCGTTAGTGGTTTTGCTGGAAGTGTTCGGCGGTGCACTTCCTTCCGGATGTCTATGGCAACTCTCGGGCCACTCGCTGGAGCCCGTTAATTGAGGGATTTTGGGACCTACGGCTCGGTGTACCCTGCCGGAACCAGCAGAGAGTCTGCTGATTGCGGCGCCCAGACGTCAAAGCGTGTTGCGGATTACATGTCAGGTTAGGTTTGGATAAGCAGACGTTAGCGCTTGAAGTCACTGGCGGTCAAGAGAAAGACAAGAAGAGGCGCAGGCTATAGGCTGAAGGCTATAGAGAAACATGCAAGAAGAGAAAGAGAAAAAGCAAAGTGTAAGATTCTGGAACATGTATTGTGCAGCCCGCATTTTTATCATACTCCCCAGGTGCGGGACGCATCCCGATACGCTAGACTCCCTCAATCAGGAGTGCGCCCGAGGTGTATGCATGAGCAGTGTCAAAAAGGTTTTTGTCTCGTATTCTTCACAGGATCCTGAATTGGTTCAGCAGCTCACTCAAGAGCTGCAGACCCACGGCATCTCCACTTTTTCGGTTGCTGAAGCTCTTACTCTCGGCGCAGGATGGCAGCAAAAGGTCGAGCAGGAGGTGAAATCGGCCGACGCGGTCATCGTGCTTGTTTATCCTAAGCGCGAGCCTGATCGCTATCAGCAATTTGAGTGGAGCGTGGCGCTGGAGGCCGCATGGGAAAATCCGGACAAGCGGATAATTCCCCTTCTCATGCGGAATGCGGAACCGCCAAGCTTTCTGTCGGGTAAGCTGGCGTTGCGAGTAAGGAATCCCAAAAAAGAGTGGAAGAAAGCGGTTGAGGAATTGATCCACGTTTTGAAAAACGAACAGACGGAAGGGGCTGAATTCCTACAAACCACGGAGGAAGAAGATCCCGCAAAGCGACAGGACCGGCTCCAATACATTGAAGAAGTAGCGCAAGCTTCGAAGACGCAGTAGCTGTGATTGGTTACGACACGTGGTCCAGGGCGCGCGGGAACATTTTGGCAAAGGGGAGTTGAAAGCGGATCCTTCGAGATCGGTATTTATCAACTGTCCTTTCGACCAGGATTTTGCCCCACACTTCGATGCGATTGTGTTTGCCACAGTTTGTTGCGGCTTTCTGCCGAGGAGTGCGCTGGAATCAGGCAATGTGGCGGAGCCACGGATGGACCGCATCACTCGGGCAATTTTCTCTTCCAAGTATTCCATTCACGATTTATCTCGATGTCGGGGTGAAGGAGACGAGCGCCTCGCGCGGTTTAACATGCCCCTGGAGTTGGGGATTGCGATGGCGCGGCGTTTCACTCAGACTCGGAAAGCCGATCGGCACGATTGGCTGGTGCTGATTCCTGAAGGGCATCAGTACGTAAAATTCGTTTCTGACCTCGCTGGGTTTGATCCCTATCGCTACGATGGCACGGTGAAGATCATGGTGCAAAAAGTGATGTCGTGGCTGGCGACCCGGCCCGACACCGTGCGCACCCCAACGCCGCAAGAGGTATTCGACGCGCTCCCGACGTTTACCGCTGAAAAAGAAAAACTCAAAGCGCACTGGGGAGATGACATTCCGTGGGCTGACGTCGTGCTCGCAGCACGGAAAACAGCACCCGTGTAAATTACCCCAACTGGGCGGCAACCAGCTAAGTTTTTAGTCAAAGGAATTCTTGATTGCCTACACCATAATAAAAAGGAACTTTACATGGGCATTCGTACTGGCGCGGAATTTATCGCAGGGCTGCGAGACAATCGAGAAGTGTGGGTAGGAAACGAACGGGTGCAGGATGTGACGACGCATCCCGCGTTTCAAGCGTCGATTGAAAGTCTTGCGCAGCTCTACGACATGCAGCACGATCCCGAGCTGCAGCCATTACTAACGTATCAATCTCCGACTAGTGGAGACCCGGTTGGTCTTTCCTTTCTCATCCCGCGCACGCGAGAAGATCTGTTTCGCCGACGGCAGATGATCAAGATTTGGGCCGACGCGACCTGCGGCATGATGGGCCGGAGCGCCGACTTTCTCAACACCATGCTCACAGCTTGGGCGGCCAAGAAAGAGTATTTTGCGCAGCAGGGCCCTGAGTACGCCGAACGCGTGTGGCGTTACTACGAGCACTGTCGGGAGCATGATGTGTTTTTGACGCACGCGCTCATCGATCCGCAGATTGATCGCGCCAAAAACCGGATCCAGCAAGACGATCCGTATCTGTGTCTCAGGATGGTGAAAGAAACTTCGCAGGGGCTGATCGTGCGCGGCGGTAAGATGGTGGCGACCGCGGCCCCGTTTGCGGATGACATTTTGGTGTGGCCGTTCCCGCCCACGTTGACGGAAGAGGAAACGCCGTACGCGCTCGTCTTTATTATCCCGGTTGCTTCACCTGGGCTGAAAGTGATCTGTCGCGAGCCTTTTGCCCGGCCCGGACAGTATGAGGACCATCCGCTCAGCGCCCGCTTTGACGAAACGGACGCCGTAGTGGTGTTCGACGACGTGCTCGTGCCGTGGGATCGCTTGTTTCTCTATCCCGATGCGCGCCTAGTCGCGCAAGCATCGATGGGCACGCAAGTGCGCGAGTTGACCGCCCATCCAACCGAAACGCGGCTACTTGCGAAAGTCGAATTTGTTTATGGCGTGCTCTGTCTGATGTCCGAGGCCATTGGGGTGCAGAACATGCCGGCGGTGCAAGAAATGCTTGGCGAGGCGGTGAGTTATATTGAAATCCTCAAGTCCGCATTGGTGGCGTCAGAGGCGGAGGCGAGTGTTGATCCCTCCAATGGTGTGATGTATCCAGCCTTGTCGCCGTTAAACGTGGGACGCACCTGGGGTCCACGCATTTATCCGCGCCTGATGGAAATGGTGCGCCGCCTTGGCGCCGGGGGATTAATGCAATTACCCGCCACGATGAATGCATTTGACAGTCCAATCGGCAAAGATCTGGAGAAGTACTATCGGGGCGCGAAAATTTCAGCGCGGGAGAAAACCCAGCTGTTTAAGCTCGCATGGGACCTAGCAGGCTCCGACTTCGGCGCGCGGCATACTTTGTATGAAACTTTCTATGCCGGCGATCCGAGCGCGTTAATGGCTGGGTTTCATAGGGAATATGCTAAAGAGGATCACATCAATAAGGTGAAAGAGTTTTTAGGGAAGCCCTAGCCCGGATAAAACGAAGTGACCCGCAAGAGACTGCTGAATAGCAAGAAGAGGAATGCTCGTCATTTCCCCGAAAATCCCCTCGCCCCTTGGGGGCAGGGCCAGCGCACGAAGACCTGAGGAAGGACAGGAAC
>CAZUFQ010000678.1:0-4371 GCA_964618735.1 uncultured Enterobacteriaceae bacterium | reverse complement strand
GGGGGCGGTCTTTTGGGGTATGGGGCATGTTGTGTGGGTCATGTTCGCGGACGGAGGGAAAGTTTTTGAAGGAACCGAGCCGGGTGCTCCGCTCTTATCACTCAAGCCCCTCGTGGTGCGGCTTGTACGGTACACGTTCTGACCACGGACGGTAGGTGTCGGCATTCTCGCTCGTAATCAGACGTCCAAGGGGGGCCAGGGCAAGCGCCCCTTCAAGCTGCTCGCCTTGGACTAGCATGCGTGCGACCAGTTCGCCGACGGCGGCCCCAATCTCGGTAATGTCGATATCCCAGGTCCCATGCGACCGATCTGCCCGAACCGCAGCGACCGCTTGCGGACTGCCATTGCGTGACACCAGCTTCATCTCTCCACTACGCTTTGCCTCGTCGATCGCTTCCAGTGTCCCCAACATGGTTTCATCGTTAAAGGGAATCAAGCCGTCCAGATGGGCGAAGTCTGCTAACAGTCGACGAGCCGCCGCTCGACCGCCTTCTTTTACATCCTCCCGGTTGCGATGCCGGTCCACAAATGGATCGTTGACAAGTTTGAGACCACTGCGTTGTACTCCGTGGACAATGCCAAGCACTAGTTCAATGTCGTCGATTACCTCCGGACCGCCGATCACCGCGACGTCCGCCTGCGGGGGCAAAAGTGAAGCTAAGTATTCGGCCATGTACACGCCGTGATTAAAATTCGGATACACTAGCGCCGCGTTTACCGGATACCGCGGCCGTTCTAAAGTAAATACTGGAATGCCCCGCTGTCGCGCGGCGGCAACCGCTTGCGCTGGCTGTGTTGGGTCCAGGACGTACACGATAATCCCGTCCACCCGCGCGTCGATTCCGTGCTGGATTGCTACAGTTTGTTTTTCCACCCAATCGGGGGTGCGGACGTCGATAGTCAAAGTCCGCAAGTCAATTCCGGCTTGGCGCAGACGGTGATCGAGACCATGCGCCAGCGCATCAATTCCGGGGTGAGCCCCGTATGGAAGGACGTTAACATACAATACTCGCATGTTTTCTCCTTCCCGATGTCAAAGTCCTATAGTGATCGGCATCCACTGCACCCGTTCCGACCATGGACGCCAGGTGTGTATATTGGCCAGGGTGATCATTCGCCCTACGGGGCTCATCACCAAGAACTCTTCGTACTGTTCCTGCTTCGTGAGGCAGCGCACGATCACCTCCCCAAGCGTAGTCCCGATGCCGGAGGCGTCCAGATCCCACGTGCCGGCAATTTTCCCTTGTCGGACCGCCTCGACCGCGTCGGGTGAACCGTTACGGCAGACAATTTTCGTTTCCTGGGCTCGCCCCTTCTCCTCCAGGCATGCAAGTGCACCGTGCATGGTTTCATCATTGTACGGAATCAGCCCGTCAATGCGTGGGAACTCGGCGATCAGCCGCAACATTGGTTCCCGAGCGCCGCCCGCGATATCGGTCAGATTGCAGTATTGCGATTGTGTCGGGTCATTGAGTAACTCACAGTGACTCTGATGCAAGGCAAGCACGACGCCGGCCACTTCTTCCGCATCATCCACGGAATGTGGGCCGCCAATAACGGCCACACCACTACCCTTAGTCAAAAGCGAGGTCAAATGCTCGGCCATAAAGACTCCTTGATTGAAGTTTGGGTAGATCACCGAAGCGTTGACCGGATAATGCGGACGGACGAAGGTGAAAACCGGAATACCAGCAGCACGCGCCTTGGCGACAGGTTCGCGGAAGGCTGAGGGAGTGATGACGTAGATGACAATCGCATCGACCCGAGCGGCGATTCCCGCGGCGATCGCATCTTCATACTGACGGCGGTAGTCTGAGGCGGTGAAGTCGGCAAAGGACACGTGGAGTTCGATCTCCGCCGCATGCAGGGTGTGTTGGAGTCCATAGGCAATAGCGTCGATGGCTGGATTCCCACCCAAAGCGAGCGGATTAATGTACAACACCCGCAGAGCCATAAAAGCTCCCTCCTTTTCCTACTCCGCTATGAACTCTACTCGTAGCGGCGTACACGTTGGATGATTCACTCGCTTGCCGTCAATTTCCTGGTCAAACGGACAGGCCGAGATGGCGACCAGACAATCCATCAGCGCTTTCAAGCTAATATACTCCCCCGCCTGAGTAGCGGCGGGCTGGTAGTCAATCGTGCCATCAGCCTTCGGTCGTGTATTTTGAAACAGATTAACTGGGTCTGGAACATCGAGATACCCCAGCCCATAAGGAGCGACTGCCTGCGTGAGATTATCGCGGCAGTTCCGATGGGTCGGATTTCCTACCGTAGCGGCGTAGAGGGCGCTGCTGCAGGGCGCAAATTGTAAATCATGTACGCCCTTGGCCAGATCTTCAACAATCTCAAACATGGGATTTTGTAGATTGGAATAGAACTTACTCTCGACGGTTAAATGAATGGAACCGTTGCCCGCTAGGGAATTGAAGTTCACGGTTTCGCCCGTAGAGAGTTTCTCCCGTGGTTGGTGCAAGTTGAAACAAACGAAATCACCGATCTGGTGGCCTTCGACATCAATGACTTTGATAGTCTCGCCCCGTCGGACCACAAAGGCAGCCCCTTCGGTAGCGGGAATCACTAGATGTTGCCTCTCGGGCATGTTGCTGTCCTCCTTTGTTGTCTCTCAGGCCCGGGCTTTACCCCTTGTGCCCAAGCTCTGCCTGGGCACAAGATGAACCAACTCGGAGAGTAGTATTGCTAAACCACGAAGCTTGAGATTACAAGTCGGGTCCTCAGTCCCAGGCAGAGCCTGGGACTGAGATGAGAAAGGAAGGGGTGCGGGTGTCCGGAAAGGTGAGAGTAACTGTGGGCCAACTCGAATCTTGGCTATTTTGTCTTCATTTCTCCGGTCAATGTAGACAATGGGATTGTCATTATTAGAAGTGAACGACTTCTTGCTCGTGGCCGTTCACCGTCGAGCGTACCCCGACCATGGCCTTCCGTGTCGGAGCTAGACCGTTTCGCTCTTCGTCATACTTGAACTGCCCCACCAGCTGTTGCAGCTCTGCCGCTAGGCGTGACAACTTCTGCGCCGACGCTTGCGTCTGTGTTGCCCCGCTCGTCGTTCTCTGCGCCGCCCGCGCTACCCCTGTGATTTTCCGCGCAATCCCGTAACTGCCTTTTCCCTCCTCCCCCACGTTGCGCGCCACTTCCGCCGTCGTCACACTCTGCTCTTCCACTGCACTAGCGATCGTGTTGGCAATATCATTGATTTGGTTGATAACCTCGCTGATCTGCTCCACCGCCGTCACCGCTTCCTGCGTATCGTTCTGAATCGCACCGATCTTGCGGCTGATGTCTTCCGTCGCCTCGGCCGTCTGCTTGGCCAGCTCCTTCACTTCATTGGCCACTACCGCAAACCCTTTGCCCGCTTCGCCCGCGCGGGCTGCTTCAATCGTAGCGTTGAGCGCTAAAAGATTCGTCTGCTCGGCAATTGAAGTAATGACCTTGATGACGTTGCTAATTTCACGGCTGGAGGTTCCGAGCTGGGTGATGGTGTTGTTGGTCGTCTGCGCCACCCTCACGGCTTGACTGGCCATACGGGCAGCCTCGCTAGCGTTCTTGGCGATCTCTTTGATCGAGGCGCTAATTTCTTCCGACCCCGCCGCCACGGTCTGCACGTTCTTGTTCACCTGTTCGCCCGCCGCTGACACCACGCCCGCTTGGGCGGAGGTCTCTTCGGCGTCCGTGCTCATCTGCTGACTGACATTGGTTAACTCTTCCGACGCACTGGCCACGGTCTGAGCGTTCTGATCGATCTGTGCCATCGTGCTGCTCAGGCTCTGCAAGGATTGGTTCAATGCACTCGCCATCTGGCCGACTTCGTCGGCGGTCGTGACCTCAAGCCGCCGCGTGAGGTTCCCCTCGGCTACAGCCTGGAGCGTGGGTATCGTGTTCCGGAGCGGCACGATGATGTCTTTGGCAACGCGCCAGCCCAGGAGAACAAGGCTCACAGTGAGCCCCAGTCCTGTCAACACGAGCGCGAGGGTGCGCGCCGCGATGGTGTCTGTCGCTTGCTGTTCCTCCTCGATATTGCTCGCGGTCGCGAGTTTTACCACCTCATCAATGGCGGCGCGGTGTGCGTTATAGCTCTGCTTGAGTGTTCCCTGCGCAAGCATGACCGCCTTTTCTCGTTCCCCTTGCAAAACCAGCGGCACGAATTTCTTCTTTACGATCGTAAAGAAATCCATCGCTGGAGTGAACGAGGTTGTGATTAGGATCTCCTTGAGCTTGTCTTCTGGTAGGCTCTCTTGCCAAAACGCATGGCGGGTGTCGTAGTCGGTGCGTAAAGCTTCGGTTCGTTTAGCGAGTTGCGCGAGTTCGGCGGGGTCCGTGGTTTTCAACATTTTACAACCGACCAGATAGGTT
>CAZUFQ010000677.1:0-4375 GCA_964618735.1 uncultured Enterobacteriaceae bacterium | reverse complement strand
TTGACGTTCACTGGGGTTATGGCGGTTGGGGGATCGCTCTTCATTGCTTCGCAAATTGCTCGTCCCATTTTGCAGCTTGCTGAATTTAGCCGTCAATTTTCACGGCAAGGAAAAGCGCCGCAGCTGCCCCCTGCGCGTCACGGCGAGATTGGGGAGCTGACACAGGCATTCGGGAAAATGACGCAAGACTTGGAGCGTTCCCGCGAAGATTTAATTCGGGCGGCAAAGCTGGCGGTCGTCGGAGAAATGGCGGCGATTATGGCCCATGAAGTGCGGACACCTTTAGGCATCTTACGTGCGTCGGCTCAGATGCTGCAAAGAGAATCCCAGCTCAGCCCTGAGGGACAGGAGATGACTGGGTTCGTCGTCAGTGAGACCGATCGCCTTAACCGTCTTATTTCAACTTTGTTAGAGTGTGCGCGCCCTAGCCCTCCAGTTTTTCAAGAACAAGATATCCACGCTATCATCCAGCGCGCTCTCAACCTTCTCGGGCAACGCGCTGCTCGGCGCCGTATTCAGATGACCACCGAGTTTCACGCCAACCCTTCAATCCTGTTCTGCGACGAGGAACAACTTGTGCAGGTGTTTCTGAACCTATTGATCAACGCTTTACAAATTCTCCCTGAAGAAGGAACAATCATGATCCGCACGGTGATAGATGGCGACCAGCTTGTTATTGAGGTCGCCGACACTGGTCCTGGTATTCCTCCGGAACATCGCCAGCGCGTATTTGATCCTTTCTTTACGACTCGTGAAGGGGGAATGGGGCTAGGACTTACTGTTGTACAACAGATCGTCAGAACACATGGTGGAGATATCACCATCAAGGCGGACACGCACGGAGGCGCGTGTTTTCGCTGTACTTTTCCACATACACTGGAACGGAGCGCATTATGAGTAGCCAACATGTGTTGGTCGTCGATGACGAGCCAGCCATGCAGCGAGTGCTGGAAATTATGTTGCGGCGCATGGGGCACGAAGTGCTGCTAGCTGCAGATGGACAATCCGCTCTGGGGATCGTGCAGAATATCCCGGTTGATCTCGTGCTGACTGACTTGCGCATGCCAGGCATGGACGGCATTGCCTTGTTGACCGCCATACGGAGCCAAGGAATTAAGACGCCAGTCATTGTCATGACCGCGCACGGCACGATCGAAAGCGCCGTCGCAGCCATGCGCCAAGGGGCGTATGACTACATCTTGCGCCCGTTCGATGTTGAATCCGTCGAGCTCGTAATCAAAAGGGCGCTTGCATTAGAGCGAGTGCAACGAGAGAAACAATTCTTGCGTGAAGAGGTGGAAAAAGGTTGGGGTGAGTTTGTCGGGCGCAGTCAAGTAATGCAACAACAATATGAACTTATCCGCCAAGTTGCCGGCAGCAACGCCAGTGTCCTTATCACTGGAGAGAGTGGGACCGGAAAAGAACTCGTGGCTCACGCTATCCACCGTGCTTCACCCCGCCGCGAGGCGCTCTTCGTGCCGATTAACTGTGCGGCCATTCCGGCTGAACTTCTTGAAAGCGAGCTCTTTGGCCACACAAAAGGCGCTTTCACAGGAGCAGATAAAGAACGGATAGGGAAGTTTGAGATGGCCGAGGGCGGGACTGTTTTCTTAGATGAAGTGACCGAAATGCGCCCATCTTTACAAGCAAAGCTCTTGCGTGTCCTCCAGGAAAACGTCATTGAGCGGCTCGGCAGCAATCGCAGCGTGCCGATCGATATTCGGGTCATCGCCGCCACGAACCAGGATGTCCGCCGCGCCATACAACAAGGTGCCCTCCGTGAAGATCTCTTTTACCGTCTCAACGTGGTAACGATTACCATGCCGCCGCTCCGCGATCGTCTGGACGATATCCCTTTATTAGTTGATCATTTTATTGAAAAGCATGGGCTTAAACTGGGACGAGGGCGTCCGACCCTCTCTGCTGCAGCGCTTGAACGCCTCCAAAGCTACGCCTGGCCTGGTAATGTGCGCGAACTCGAAAATGTGATTGAACGCGCGCTCGTGCTCAGTCATGGAGAGCAGCTTGAAGTGCAACATCTACCTCGGGACCTTGATTTTCCTGCCGAACCCGCGACTCCTACAGGGCCAACGTTTGAACAATCCCAGCCCTTGTCCCTGATTCCTGCAGTTGAGCAAGTGGAAAAAGAGCTGATTGCTCGAGCGTTACAGCAAGCTTTAGGGAATAAAGCGAAAGCCGCCAGGTTGTTGGAGATCAGCGAACGAGCCGTGTGGTATAAAATAAAAAAATACCACCTCTCTTGATCATCGTTACAGAGTCCTGTAGGCGCCTTTTCATGCTTTCATTTTCCCGCAAGGAACGTCATTCTGCGCAAATTTTGTCTGCAAAAAATTGTGCTTGGGCGAATGTTCATTCGGAGGGGCAAGGACACTCCTCCGCCATCCTCCTTTGGCATGAAAACTGCTACATTATGCAAACTCTTAAGGGCAGGGCAAAAGACTAATGTAATATCATCGTAATCCGTATCCGCGTCTGAGTATTGCGTTATTTTTCAACTTGAAACATGAGGGAAAGGGAGGTTTTCCTCATCCTCTCACTCCCCCCTCTTTAGCTTGTTGCTTCTGTAAAATTTTACTTCAACGAATAGTAAAGGTAAGAAAGTAGCTCATGCGTATCCCCCTCTTGGATTTGACTCGCGAACTACAGCCTATCAGCAATGAGATACAAACACAGTGGAAGCAATTGCTTGAGCACCCGCAATTCTTGAATGGTCAGCAGGTGCGAAGCTTCGAAGAAGAGATGGCAAGCTTCCTTGATGTTCCCCATGTTGTCGGCATGGCTTCGGGTACAGAGGCCTTGATTCTCGGGCTCGCGGCCTGTGGTGTTGGTGAAGGAGATGAAGTGATTCTTCCGGCCAACGCGTTTATTGCCGACTTGGAAGCCCTCTGGTGGCTCAAAGCGCGGCCTGTTCTTGTTGACATTCAAGACTGGGATCTCGGTCCAGACCCGGAACAGATTCGCCGGAGTCTCACGCGAAAAACAAAAGCTCTGCTGATCGTGCATCTCTACGGGCTGCCCGTCAATCTTGAGCCTCTCGTTGAACTCTGTCGGATGGCGGACATCCACCTTGTAGAAGACTGTTCCCACGCGCCGGGCGCTGTCTACCAAGGAAAAAGGGTAGGGGGCTTTGGCTCCATTGGATGCTTTAGCGCCGGCGTAGTCAAGAATCTGGGCGCTTGTGGAGAGGCTGGATACGCGGCGACGCAAAATGCGATCATTGCCCACCAACTGCAACTCTTGCGCGCCCACGGCCAGGCGGAAAAGAACGTCCATCTTCGCTACGGAACAAATGGCCGCTTGGATGAGTTACAGGCCGCTGTGTTACGTATCAAGTTGCGCACCCTTGACGAGCGTAACGCGCGACGGCAGGAGATCGCTCATGCGTATACTGAGGCGTTCTCCTCATTGGACCTGACTCTGCCCTGGGAAGATAGTCAACGGGTCAGCGTGTACCATCAGTATGTCATTCGCACGCCGCAACGGGACGCGCTACGCGCGCATTTGCGGGAGCGTGGTATTGAAACTGGTGTTCATTATCCCACGCCGCTCCATCTCCAAGACGCTTGGCGGGCATGCTATGGGCAAACACTGTCCTTTCCGCGCGTTGAAGCGGCGGCGCGGGAGATTGTCTCGCTGCCCGTCTTCCCTGACCTTACCCAAACAGAAATCGACGCGGTTATTGATGGGGTCCGTTCGTTTTTTGCCCAGGCCCCGCACTCCCTCCAGCGGCCACAACTTTCTTTTGTTGCCCCGTTTCATAATGAGGAAGACAATGTCAAGACTCTTCATCGTGAGCTGAAAACCGTGGCGGATAGTCTTGGATGTGATTACGAATATGTCTTTGTAAATGACGGCAGCACGGATCACACTGGCGTTATCCTTGACGAGATCGCTAGCGGCGACCGGCGGGTGCGAGTTGTCCATTTACCCGAGAATCAAGGCGAGGCGGCTGCGCTGTCCGCAGGGTTTCAACACGCCCGGGGGCAAGTGATCGTCACCCTCGACGGCGACGGTCAGAATGATCCGCGTGATATCCCCCTCTTGTTGGCAAAAATGCGTGAAGGGTATCCCGTCGTCACCGGTTGGCGTCGCAAACGTCAGGAAGGCTATTGGCTGCGTGTTCTTCCCTCTTTCCTCGCGAATCGCCTCATCGCCTGGGTGACGGGGATTCCCATTCATGATTGCGGCTGCGGACTCAAAGCCTATCGGCGGAACATGTTGGCCGGGCTTTCTCTACCTAAAGGGATGCATCGATTTCTGCCGGTGATTCTGCAGATTCCTGCCGAGGCCGTTGCCGAGGTTCCAGTCAATGATCGTGCTCGCCAGTCAGGCCAGTCCCATTACGGTCTCAGCC
>CAZUFQ010000676.1:0-4377 GCA_964618735.1 uncultured Enterobacteriaceae bacterium | reverse complement strand
TCTTGCGGGTTACATCTTCCGGCACCCCGGCGAAATCTTTAGCGATCCAATTGCGAGATTCCGGCCAGGTGGAATCGGTATGCGGGAAGTCTGACGCCCACATGTAGTTATTCTCACCGAAGATCTTATACGTCGCTGGGCCGACCGGATCATCTTGGAACGTAGCCCACATCTGCCGCCGTACATATTCGCTCGGCTTCAAGGGCAACGGATTTTTCTCCATCGCATTAAACTTTTCGTAGGCGTGATCCATGCGGTACATGTAGTGCGGGAACCAACCAGTGTCGTTCTCCGCCGAAACAATTGTTAACTTTGGAAAGCGTTCCAGAACGCCGCCGAAGATCAGCTGAGTCAAAGAGCGTTGCACCTCGTGGATGATATTCATGTAGAAAGTGCTGATCTGTTCGAAATTAACTTTGCTCTCTTTGCTCTTGCCGGTAATCACATGGAGTGACAACGGCATTTGCAGGTCCGAGGCAGCCTGCCAAAACTTATCATACTCTCGGCTGCTGTAGGGTTTATCTTCTGGAGGAGACCCCCAGATCATCGCGCCGCGCAGGCCGTTCTTGGCAGTGCGTTCAAGCTCTTTTATGCCAGCGTCAAGATCTTCGAGTGAGATGAGAGAGATGCCGTATAACCGTTTGGGATCATGCGAGCAAAACTCCGCTACCCAATCGTTGTACACGCCAAAGCAGGCTCTTTGCAGGTCAGAATCATTCAATCCGAACAGCGGCATGCCGAGCGTCGTATAAAGTACTTCAGCCTCGACACCGTCAATCTCTTGATCTTTCACGCGTTCGACCGGGTCCCAACCGCTGGGGCGAGCTGCTTCATAGCCTTTGCTTAGGTGATCTTTCAGCTCTTCGCCGGACCGGCCAGCGCCAAACCCACCGGCTACAGGGAAAGGATCGATCCCTTCCGCCACAAAAATCAAGCCTGGTTTCTTGGGATTCTCAATAACCTTAGGCGCTCGGTCTCTGAACTGCTTATCGAGACGGGCTTGCCACAGATCGGCTGGCTCCATCATGTGGGAGTCTGCCGAAACAACACGAAGATTCGCCATGGAGGACCCTCCTTAGTAGAATTGCAGAAATGCCCGTCTTGGCGGCGACTCCTGAGAGTCCTGAAATCTATATGCCGTCCAAGCGGGACCTTATTCTGTCTGACACAACCCCTTGGAGGTGTCAAGGAGAGCTGAGCGAGCGTTCAGTTATGACGTTTCTTTTTAGGCAGTGTCTATCAGTTCTAAAAATCCCCGCACCACGCGGTAGGTCAGCCCCCAGATCGTTTTCCCGCCATATTCAAGGGCGGGCACCTCTATGGCGGAGCCGTCTGGCATGGGACGCGACACAATTCGCTCCACGTCTTTCTGCTGCATAAATGAAAGCGGCACCCAAATTGTATCTTGCACTTCTACCGGGTCCGGCTCCGGAGAGACCTCCGGCGATACGAGATATACGAAAGGCGAGACCACCATATTGATGGGACGTCCGCGGGCCATCGCTTGCAATTCTGTTAAGCGACCTAAGTATTCGCCGTGCTGGTCAAGATCAATGCCGACTTCTTCTCTCGTTTCCCTGTGCACGGTCATACGGAGATCCGGATCTTCAGGATCTTGCCTGCCGCCTGGGAACGCCATGTGTCCAGACCACGGGTCAAGGGGATGATGCGCACGGTGGATGAATAGTACGTGGAGATCGCGTTCGTGCGGTTTTAATAACATACCAACCGCCGCACGTGTCGGGGTTTCGACGGCAGCAGTTTCTGGCTCGTGGTTAGCAAGCTTATGACGAATATGTTTGATGAGAATGTCTACCATAACGCCTCTCCCGTGACGGAAGGCATCATATCGTAATTCTCGTATGTATGGGAATGAGAGTTACGCCGCGCAATGATCAGGAATACTACACAGCGTTCCTGCCGCCAGCGAGATCGGAAAACAGAGTGGGAGCAGTCGTCGATGGAATTGCATCCTCACGAAATTCTGAAGCAAACTGTTCTACCTTTTTGACATAATGTCGAGTTTCGTGAGGGAGGTATGGCTCGATGTTGCGGTAATGCGCCGGATCTTGGCCGTGCGCACGCGCTAATACTTGCGCTCTTGCGACGCGACCAGGTCCAGCGTTGTACGCTGCGATCGCTAAACGTTGCACTTCCCGCTCATTGGCGCCGGCAGTGGTAGAGAGTCGATTCCGTAGCGCAGTATCCTCCGAAAAGGTCTCAGCCATTTCTTTGAGATAACTCACCCCAAGCCGAATGTTTTGGTTTGGATTAAACGGATTATACGCCTGGCCTGGAGCAACGGTGCGCAGTTGTTCTTTGCCAGTAGCTTCTTGCAGCTGAAAGAGACCGGCAGAACCGGCGGAACTGACTGCCCGTGGATTCAGCTGTACTTCTTTTGCGTCCACACTGCTGACGCCAGATTCCGCTCGTGCAATCGCAAGACTGAGAGCGGGATCGACGCCGAGTTGGTGAGCCGTGGCGGTAATTGTAGCGCCATACGTGTGGACGGTTGCCTTTTGATTTATAACAGGAGCGCCCGGCTGGATGGGCTGCGAGTAGGCAATCCTTCTTGGCGCCTGTAGATTAGTCAACATTCTCGACGAAGGCGAGATAAAGCGCGTGTCGTGGGTGAATCTTGGAGGCGGCAGTAGGGCTCGTACATTTTTCGCAGTTGTCTGCTGGTTCAAATTCACCTGCGGTGAGAGTACCCCACTAAATGGCTCACCATTATGAGAAGGCTCAGAGAGAACAGGCTGGTTTATTCTCTGCACGGTCTCCAAATAACGCGCGAAGGCCGGGTTTGGCGATATGGAACGGCCAGAACCCTGAGAGCCTGGAGAAAGCTGTTTTTCGATAATTGGAGAAAGGACAACAGAACGCATTGCTTCTCAAGTCATGTCGAGATTACAAGAGATGAGTGAGCAATCTGCATGCCTGCTCTAAAATGGCCAAAAGGCTAGCAAACTCGGCGGACAGGAGAAAAGTTCTGTTGGAACAGGGATAAAATTTCCCTATGGTAGGAAAAAAGAGCCGTCTGGAGATGAGACTCCATCTTCCAGACGGGTTTTTTACTGGTGAGACGATTCTTCTTGGTTGGCTTCTTTTAAAGCGTCAAGTACGGCGCCGGCACGTTGGACATGGACCTGCACTTCGAGAATTTGATTGAGTAATCGACCAATATATGCACGAGCTTCTTCGGTTTGCGGACCGAGCCCTTTGACCAACTGCGTCGCTGCACTGACCCCTTGAGAGGCTTGCGTGATAGCGCTTTCAATTTCTGAAAAAGTTTCCGAATCAATGATCATGTATTCATTCCTCTCCGAGGATCCGCCCCAAGCATTACAGCTATAGCCTTGTTCTTCATCCCAGGGAGTGTAGCCAGAGAAACCGATGGCCGTCAATCCGTATCGAGTCATGCATTATCAGGGGTATGTTTTCCTGACCTCGAGGCAATAGAAAAGAGCTGCCTATGAAGCCATTTATCCAGCCAGTCTTTCCCACTGGGTTGCGTTGTCTAGTGATTGGTCATCGTGGAGCCGCCGCCGTGTGTCCTGAGAATACGCTCGTATCTTTTCGTGCAGCACAGGAAGCTGGGGCCAGCATGATCGAACTCGATGTCCAACAGAGCACTGATAGCGAGCTCTTTGTCTTTCATGACGATACGCTTGAGCGATTGTGTCGGACGCCAGAGGCAGTCGCAGAACTATCATGGCCCGAACTGGCCTCACGCACCGTTGGGCATTGGCACCAGGAGCGCTTGACGATACCGCGACTTGTCGAAATTTTTCTCACTTTTCAGCGCTCGCTGCTCTATAACATCGAACTGAAGACCGACTCGATTCCCTATCCAGGTATTGAACAGCGACTGGTGGAACTTGTACAAGCGCAGAAATTGGCTGAACGCGTGTTAGTGTCAAGCTTCTGCCACGATAGCTTACGGATCGTGAGGGAACTCAATCCACACCTTGCCTCAGGGCTACTCCTCAGTTTGGAGCAAGGTTGCCATTTGGGAAGTCCAGAGGCGATGGTTGCCCGCGCTCAGGAGTTTGCTTGCTTTTCGTTACACCCCGACTTTCGTTTGCTGCGCTTGTATCCTGCGCTGGTCGCCCAATGCCATGCGGCCGGGATTCCGGTTTTTCCGTGGAGCCCGCTAGCTGTCGTTTACTGCTTGTCGGCGTCTGCGGCGCCCCCACGCGCTGGCTCACCCGCCCGGGGCTGGCTGGTCATCGCACTTTCAGGATTAAGTAGATGTTCGTGATCCGGGCCCAATCCCAGCTTGATCAGGGCTCGTGCGTCCGGTGTGGTCTTCGACTGCCAATTGTTGTCCGCCTGATAACGCTGCATGGCTTCTTGCGTAGCTTCGTTCCACACTCC
>CAZUFQ010000675.1:0-4379 GCA_964618735.1 uncultured Enterobacteriaceae bacterium | reverse complement strand
ACTACTTTGCCACGGGGGCCAACTACCGAGACACGATGCCGATTGGCCCCAATCGGAGTCCGGCGGTACTGGCGCACCGGGTCGCGAACGGGTTTCCTGCAGGCGCTGCCGGCCAAGGCCTGCAAGCGCAAGCGTGTATTCCCATCGCCGGGCCTAACCCGCCGTGTAAAATTCGGCGGCTGATTCCAATTCAAGACACGCAGGAGATTACGACCCTCACGATTGCGACGCAGTACTTTGCCGGCAACCTACGACCGGGCTTGACGTTCTTCTACGATTGGGCTGGGGCATGGTTGATGCAGCCTGGGATCGATTGGACGTTCTACGACCCATTCCGTGTGGGTATACGCTACAACTGGATTGACGGTAGGTATGCCACTGGCGCCGCTGGTGGCATTGGGACTGCTAAGTATAAAGATAGCGTCTGGTTGGAATTTCAGTATCTGTTGTATTAGGCTGATGGCTCGCACGCAGAGCGCGCTTTATAGCCCGCTTGTTGCACTCGCTTTATAGCTTATGGCCGAAGGCAGAAGCTCGCTCTCCCCTCAAGTGAGCACGGCGAACAAACTATTCGCCGTCTTGCCTAAAGCAACCGCAGTGCGCGAGCCAATAGTCAGGCCAATCAGAGCCCCAGCAGCTTTCGGTATACCGCGAGGGCGTGTTCCCGATCCCGCGCCTTCGCCAGGGCTCGCTTCCACAGCGCATAGCGTTCCTTCATACAACAAGCCGCGGGACGATAGCCGGCGGCGATTGCAGTTGCTTCATGCGCGAAGAACACCCGGTGTTTCACATAATAGCCTTTAGCGATCCAACGGACGGCGCAGGGACAGTCGAGACGTCCATACCCCTTCCCGCCCTTATGACCGCCAAATAATCCGGGCGTTGCGCTCTCGTACTGTTTGCCGTCTGGTCCGATGAGTTTATAAAGTTTTGATTTTTTCACCATTGAATGTTATCCCTTCATGCTCCAGCAACCATCGCTTCCGCTCTAGACCGCCAGCATAGCCTGTGAGCGCTCCGCTTGCGCCAACCAAGCGATGACAAGGAACAACAATAGCAACAGGATTCAATCCATTTGCCATTCCCACTGCGCGATACGCGGTCGATCGTCTCAGTTGCACCGCCATTTCTCCATACGTCAAGACTGAACCCGGCGGAATCATTCGCAACGCAGACCAGACTTGTTGCTGGAAACTGGTTCCGCACGTTTGGACAGGAATGTCGTCAATGGCAGTAAGATCTCCGGCTAGATACGCGCGCAAGGCGTTGCTGAATCGACCTGCGTTGGCGCCTTTTTTCAAGCGGACCGGTCCATATCGCGCTTGGAGCAACTTCAGCATGCGAGGTTCATAATCCGTGTAGTCGAGCGCACAGAGCTTTTCTCCGTCTGTCACAAGCAGTAGAGTTCCAATGGGTGAGAGAATTCGATCAACAAAGAGTTCCATAACCACACCTTAGTCTGTCCTCTTAGTATTGACACCTCACTATAGAGAGCGTGAAAAAGAAGAAAAGAAAGTTCAATCATGGAAAAAATGCTCACGTTCCTTCACACTTCATCCGTGCATATCCCTACATTTGACGGCCTGCTCGCTGAACTTGCGCCCAACATTCCAGCACGCCATGCCGTTGACGAAAGCCTTCTGCAAGAAGCACGCGAAGCTGGCGGCGTCACCGTCCAGCTCAGACAAAAGATGAAAGAGGTCATTTTCAGCGCCATGAGGGATGATACACAAGTGATGTTGTGCACCTGTTCAACCCTGGGCGGCTACGCGGAAGAGATTGGGCGACACACGACGGCGCCAATATTACGAATCGATCGGCCTATGGCGGAAAAAGCGGTCTCTTTGGGAACTCACATCGTGGTGGCGGCAACCGTGGCAAGTACGCTGGGACCGACGACAGAACTCATCCTGGATGCAGCGCGACGGGCGCACAAATCTGTACAACTTATCGAAGTGTTGTGCGAGTCAGCATGGGAAAAGTTTGCACAGGGCGATCAAAACGGCTACTTGCAACAAATCGCAGAGCAACTGCTTCGTGCGGCGCCTTCCGGCGAGGTGATAGTGCTGGCTCAAGCTTCCATGGCCGGAGCAACCGCATTCTGCTCAAGCCTGACCATTCCTATCTTGAGTAGTCCTCGCCTTGGTTTGGAAGCCGCGCTCAAGGTGTACTATGACGCTTGACTTGAGCAAATTCACGGACCTTGATTATTGCTACGTCACTACGACCGGTCGTGTGACAGGAAATCCGCACACCATCGAGATCTGGTTTGCACGGAATGATCACACCTTGTATCTCCTCTCTGGTAACAAGGAGAAGGCGGATTGGGTAAAAAATCTCAAGAAGACAGCACAGGTACAGGTCAGATTGAATCGCTCTCACTTCGTCGGGAAGGCGCGCGTCATTGGAGACAAAAAAGAATCCGCCTTGGCAAGGAAACTTGTCTTCACCAAATACCAATCACGTTACAGCGGCGACCTGACGTCATGGAGGCGTACAGCGCTGCCTGTTGCGATCGATCTCTCAGATCGTCTATGACAGGAACGGTATCTCTTATCTCAAAGGAGGGTTTTCTCATGATCTACGAAATGCGTGTCTACACGCTGCAGCCGGGGAAAGTGCCGGAGTTTCAAGCGTTGATTGAAAAAGAAGCACTTCCTATTATCAACAAGTATTCCAAGCTGGTAGGATGGTGGTCGACCGAGGTGGGACCGCTCAACGAGGTTGTCCATATTTGGGCTTATGAGGATTCGGGACATCGAGAGCGAGCGCGGAAAGCGCAGGGGGAAGATCCCCAACTCCAGGCGTTTCGCCCCAAAGCCCAGGCGATGATTGTGAGTCAGTATAATAAGATCATGACGCCCGCGAACTTCTCACCGTTGAAGTAGCCTCCTCATTATGATTGATGCGGTTGGTGTGAGGCCCAGCCGCATCAATAAGAAAAATGCGAGATCCATGAAAATCGTTGGCTAGGCTGATCGTTTAAGCGTCGCCGCTGGCGAAACCATTCACTTCATGGTGAGCTGTGAGACGGCGTCTTACCGCGCTGATATCGTGCGCTTGATTCATGGGGATCCCAATCCGCGTGGACCAGGGTTCAAGTCGGTGGCATCTAGGGACAAAATATGAGGCTCGGTGCGAATCTAGAGCCTTTGTGACCCTTCTTTAGACCAAGCTGGCTATCTCCGTGGACAACTTATTACCGGCTGTCGAATCACCATTTTGCGTTTTTTCGGCGCCGTTCGTGTGGGGTCGTTGAGGTAAATTTCGTGGTAGTAGCCATTGGGCTTTAGATTATTTTCCGGTAGATAGTCGTTGTAAAGTTTTTCGCAGATTGCGCCGACCTCGTTGTAGTCACCGACGTGCATGATTTGCACGCTCTTGCCTTCATGCAGATTTTCGAGTCGTAGTGTTTTAGGTGCCGGGCCGCGTTTCTGTTCGACTTTGGCGACGGCTTCTTCAAATTGTTCCTGGGTTATCCAATCGATAAAAACTATCATTACGCGCCACTTCCATTTGTCCTTATTGCCTTCTCTGAAGTCTTTCTTTTTGTCAGCCCAACATAAACATTCCAGCGGTGGCTCGACAAAGTTTTTGCCCATGCGTTTTTTCACTAGCGGTTTGATTAAGTGGACCACGGAATAAAGCCATTTCACAGCCTCAGCACATGCCTCGCTTTCTGGATTGCCCTCGCCATCAATAACAGCAAACCTGATTTCAGGGACATCAACTACAGTAAATTGCTTTTCCGGCGGTAAATACAGTTCCTTTAAGCGTTTATGAAATTCTTCTACCTTCATTTTCTCTTCTCCTTATAAGTGAGTTTTATGGATTCCAAGGTTTGGTTTGCATGTAATCTAAAGTTTTGGCAATCCATTCCGCCTCAGCTTTTAACTGGCCGATAGAGAAGTCGAACATGGCGTCAACGTGGTCGGGCAGAGGTTGTTGCTCAAAGTGAATGTTTTCGAGTCTCTCTAATTCTTTTGTCACGGCTTCTTTGCGTGTCTGCAAAGCATCCAAGGCCTGGTCTCGCGTTAGTACCGACCAGTGAATCATTCCCATTAACAGAGAAGAGTATGTGGAGCGGACGGTTTTGAGGGTAGTAAGTGTCTGATTTACTAGTGTCTTCTTGCCCGTTCTGGTCATTGTGTAGCTTTTTTTGGCCTTTGCGGTAGCCGGGGTATCTGCCTTAACCAGCCCTTTCTTTTCCAGCTTGCCGAGCACGAAGTAGATTGAGGAAAACCCAATCTGGGTCCATTCCCGCATCTCGCGCTGCTCGATGACTTGCTCCAGCTCATAGCCATGGCGGGGCATTTCGGCCACCAAGCCGAGGACCAGTAGTTCGCTGTCGGTAAGGTCTTTTGCGGTCATATTCTAGT
>CAZUFQ010000674.1:0-4404 GCA_964618735.1 uncultured Enterobacteriaceae bacterium | reverse complement strand
GGCGTTCATTGGCAAGAGTCCTTCAACATGAGAGAGATCGATAGAGACGCCTGCGCCCCGCCGATCACGTTCGAACAATCCCACAAGCGTCGCAAAGCAGCCATTGAGGGCCGTGCCCGGGTCGCCAATGGCGTTGCTCAGCATTTGCGGGGGTCCGTCTTCATAGCCGCTCACGCCAGTGATGCCGGCCATGGCTTCCGTCGTGCAGCCAAAGCCGACATATTCGCTGTCCGGTCCACTGCCGCCAAAGGCGGGCAATGTCACCATGACCAAGTTGGGATTCACAGCAGAAAGCACCTGGAAATCGATCCCGAGCTTACGCAAACTGCGCAGCGGATAATTGGCGACCAGCACATCGCTCACGCGAATCAGCTCACGAAACAACTCACGTCCCCGGGGGTGCGTCAGCTCCAAAGCAATCCCATATTTATTACGGTTGACAGTGTTAAACGTCGGCGATTGTTCATACAGCTTCGGCCCGTCAGCCGTTCCTTGCAAGCCCGCGCCGCGCCACCAATCCATATGCGACGGTGACTCGACCTTAATCACCTCCGCGCCAAAGTCAGCTAACAAGCAAGTTCCTAGTGGTCCCGCCCAACCGTTCGTGAGATCGACGACTCGAAGTGGTCTCGTCATGGTTACGCTCCCTTACAGATTATGAGTAGGGGCAAGTCTATGTGCTTGCCCTTCCTGAGGGCGGTCACGCAGGACCGCCCCTACAAAACCCTACACGATTTTTAGATTCCGCATCCGCTCCACCTCCGCTTTGCTGTACCCTAACTTCCCGCACAACACCGCTTCCGTATGCTCGCCCAGCAGCGGCGCGCGCCGCAGCGCCCACGGTAATTTGCCCTGCTCGCGGAAAGGAGGCCCAGGGATTTTCACTGATCCGCCTTCCGGGTGTTCGACCTCAATGAAGGCCTGTCGTTCCTTGAGATGCGGCCAGTTGACCACTTCATCTGGGGTCGGAATGGGTGAGGTCGGGATGCCGCGCTTTTGCGCCAGGTGAAAAACGTCCCACTTGCCGCGTGTCTTCAACCAGGGCTCTAACACGCCATGCAGCTCTTTCGCATGCGCACCGATGCCGGTCAGCGTGTTAAAACGCGGCTCAGCCGCAAGATCTGAGCGCCCAGCTAATTCTAACAGAGTGTGAATATGCTGGGGCAAGCCGGCGTGGAATCCGACGTAGCCGTCCGCGCATGGCAACGTCACCAAATTGGGATATCCAAGATGAAACTGTCGTCCGGACCGTTTACGCAAAAACCCCGCATAGGAAAACGCGACGAAATCGTACAGCGTGGTGGCGACAAGCGCCTCTTGGATCGACACTTCAACCGATTGGCTGACTCCAGTTTCATTGCGATGACGCACCGCTTGGAGAGCGCCGATCGCCGCATAGAGCCCGGCCATGTACTGCCCAAACGCTCCACCAGGTTGCACAGGCGGACAGTCCACTTCGCCCATCGGATAGGTCCACACGCCTAACGCGTAAGCGACGCCATCGGTCATCTGATAATCGCGGTACGGGCCGGACAGGCCAAAATTTGAGATAGAGACCGTCACGAGTCGGGGATTCAACTTCGTCAATTCTTGCTGAGAGAGTCCTAAACGCTCCATCACGCCGGGGCGAAAATTCTCTATAAGGACGTCAGACTGTTGGGCTAATTGCCGCAGTACTGCTCGCCCCTGGTCGTGCTTGAGATCGAGGGTCAGCCCCTGTTTATTGGTATTAAGGAAACAGAACAAACCGCTCCGCTCTAGTCCTGGCTGCTGAGCAAAAAAGGGCGGCAAAGTGCGCGCGCCGTCGCCTGTCACAGGCTTTTCAATCTTTATGACCTCGGCACCATAATCGGCCAGCATCTTCGTAAAACACGGACCAGCAATGTAATGAGTCAGATCCAAGACGTGAATACCACTCAGTGCATGTTGCATAATGGGACGTTCTCTCCTTGCGACACAGAAAACGTGAGCGAGTATCGGCTATTTCCCCTACGCCTGTCAAGCTGAAGTGAACGTGGGGGTGTATCTCAAAGTACAGGCAGAAATGGCTACCGACAACGAAATCCTCCCTGCTCCCCGAAAAAGGGGGAAAGTGTAGAGCGCGAGGAGATTTTCAGATTTGGTTATGCTGGATACCGTTATCCAAAGTTCGACAGTCTCGTTAGGTGTGGCCTACAGCTCGCTGTCTTCTTCTTGTCTTGCGCTCAACATCTCCTCAACCGCTTGCTTCAGTTCAGGCACCTCCCGCTGGGTAATATCCCAGACCGTGTCCAAATCGATCCCCAGATAATCATGAACCAAGATGTTCCGAAACGCTGCAATCTTTCGCCATTCCACATCTGGCTGCGTCGCTTTCGCAGTCTCAGATAGACGCTGGGTCGATTCGGCCATGACTTGCAAGTTGCGCAGTACTGCGTCTTGCAGGGTGTGCAACTCCATAACGGGCTCGCGCCCTTCCGCGAGGTCCTCCGCAATCCGCCGAATGCACTCCAGAATATGGCGCAGATAGACTGTATCGTCCTTGTTCATAAGGGAACGGCCTCGCGGAGCACGCGCTCACGGAGATAGGGATTGAGGGCTTTTTCGGTGACAATCTCAACTCTCCGCCCTAACAGCTCTTCGAGATCCAGCACCAAGCCTGCGGGAAACCAGGAGCTGGTCGTTGGGCCTCTCTCGATGAGCAAATCGATATCGCTCTCGGGTCCAGCTTCTCCGCGTACCACCGAACCGAAGATACGGACGTTGTAGGCGCCGTGGCTGGCTGCGATCCGTCGGATATCGTCTCTTCTGTGCTGCAAGAGTTCCAGTGGCGTCATTGTTCACCTCTTGGCATTATAGTATTGATGACCATGACCGTTGGATCAATGCAATTGGGCCTCACACCTTACTCCTCAACAGAGCGAATGCAGTGAACGTCTCACTCCAGTGTATTATTAGTCCACAAAAGCCGTCCTGTCCCTTAAAACCTCCGCGACCTTGCGCTCTATTCTGTCTCCGGTCTTCTCTTTGCTGAGATTCTAAGTTGCGCCTTCAGTTGTTTTGCCAGCCTGCTGCGATGCTCCTCAAACTCATGGATGCGATGACCATTCGCGCCAGACGGATGGGGAAATCCCAACAAGCAACGACCTCGCTCGATATTCCCCTTGTCAGCGAGATACTCCAAAACTGCGGCAACCGATTTCCCGAGCGGAATAATTACTGCTTGCGGCGCCTGTCGGAGTTCCTCCGCAAGCACGTTGTCGACGAACCCGCGCAAAGTTGGCGTGTCGAGAATCCGCGGGCTGTGCCCCGTGTAGTTGCGTCCGTGGACAAACACAGGATACCGAATGGCTGAACTCGTATGAAGCAGCATCCGGTGCTCGCTGAACAGGGATTCACTAGATGGGATATCAAGCAACAACGGCAACCCTAATCCGTCCAGCATCGCGATGAGATTCTTACGCATCGAGCCAGCAAAGCTCGCTTGTTTCTTCGAGCGCTGGCATACTTCGAGCGTGGCAAGACCATCGAGTAGGTCTTGGCGAGCGTTACGGTACGCAATCTCCATTTGCGTCCAGCCAGGTGTGATGCCGAGTAGCAGCACCTTGGCTGTTTCGTTCACATAATCGAATGGGGCATAGTACACGTCAAGTTGACTATCATGGTGCAGTCGGAATTCAGAGACGAGAAGATCAGACTTCTCAAGGCGCTCGCGATCCGGCAGTGCTCTGATTAAGTGAGCATACCGTTCGAGCAATTGATGGGTCTCCACCATAGTTTCAGTTTTGAGCAGTATTCGCCCCTGAGTTCGGCTTTGTCAAGTCTTTCCTTTGACGACAGGAAAAAGGAAATGCAACCGGCGCCTAAAGAATTTTTAGAATTGTGAAAAAGTAAGCTTCGAGGGAGATACGAACCCAGCCAAACGGGAGGGACAGAGAAGGCTCCCTGTCCCTCGTTCTTTCTTATGCGGTTTGTCCAAAGCGCAATAGCCGCCCCGGAAGCGAGCCAGTGGCTTTACCGTCTTCAAACGTTACTTGTCCATTCACCATGATCCACCGATAGCCTTCGGCCCCTTGCACACGACGCCAGTTGTTAGGCGGCACGTCGTAGAGCACTTCCATCGGTTTCACAGCCAACTTGTTCAGATCGTACACCAGAATATCAGCCGCAAGTCCTTCCTTGATGGCCCCACGATCTCTGAACCCCGCCACCCAGGCTGGTAGGTAGCTCAGATGATAATGAGCCTGCTCAAGGCTGATCATGCCCGTGTCACGCACCATCCAGGTCAGCAGATCGGTGACATAGGCGCCCAAGGTTTGGAACTTGGTGTGAGCGCCGCCATCCGAAAAGCCTGCTACCGTGCGGTGACTCAACAGTTCCCTGCAGTTCTCAGGGCTCTGATTCCGTACAGGGGTGAGCCACTCG
>CAZUFQ010000673.1:0-4416 GCA_964618735.1 uncultured Enterobacteriaceae bacterium | reverse complement strand
ACCACGGGGATGCCCAGCCGCGCCATGGTATCCATCTCCATGGTATAGAACCCGACCTTCTGCCGCTTCCAAAACCTGGATCTTCGCCCGTACCGTCTAATCCACCTCCAACATCAGCGGGAAGCGATGGGGCAAAAGCGAGAGCGTCAACGATCTAGGGGAGCAGCTGATTTTGTAGCCATGTGGCACCCATTATGGTATAGTTTTTCCAGCGCAGGCGTTTTTCCCTCCTCCGATCTGTGGACGCTCTGTGTTGAAATGGGTAAAGGGGAAACCCCTGCCCTGGAAGCGATCAAGGAAGTACCGGAAACATGCGCCCACAGTCTCCGAAGCAGCAACGATCAGGTCGAAGTGGGGCCTGCCGCGTCTCACTGCTTGTGGGGGGGGCGGTGGGGCTCGTTCTCCTTGCCCTCGTGATGCTGCGGTGGGCACCTTGGCAGGAACGTAACACACAGGATGTGGTCCTCGCGGTGGTCGGCCCCTTGTCGGGGCCAGATCAGGCCAACGGTGAGGTGATGCGCAATAGCGTGCAATTGCGGGTCCAACAGGCCAACCAGGAAGCCGACCCCAGGGGGCTGAGCTTTCGCATTCTCCCGGTCGATGATCAGAATGACCCCACACAGGCCAAGAAGGTGGCGGAAGAACTCGTTGCCCGTAGCGATATCACGGCGGTGATTGGGCATAATACCAGCCCGACTTCCCTGGCTGCGGGTCCAGTGTATGCCCAGGCAGGCATTCCTGTCCTCACGGCAAATGCCACCAGCCCGGCGGTGACCGCAAACAATCCCTGGTATTTCAGAACTATTTGGGACAACGCGCAACAGGCGGCTGTCGCTGCAGTGTATATGGATAAGATGCTCGGGGTCCAGACGGTCACCGTCATCCATGATAACGATGCCTATGGCCAGAGTCTGGCCGACGCCTTCGTGGCCTACTGGAACACCCAACTCGGTCTGCAGGTGAAGAATATCTTTGCGTTTGGGAAGCGTCCTCCAGCCGAAAAGCCAGTGGCTGCAGGAGCGATGCCTCACCAGGGGAGAGGCGAAAACGGGGACGGAAACGATGCGGACGACTACTGGTCTTTGAGCGTGAATTCGCAGTTGGATGAGCTTATTTCTGAGCTCCGTCTGCACGGCGACCCGGGCATGATCTTTCTGGCCACCCATGCGCCAGAAGCGGCCCAAATCATTAAGAAACTGCACGATTTTGGCAAGCAGTATCCTATCTTTGGGGGCGATGCCTTAGCCACCCAGCTGTTTCAGAACTGGTTCAACACCGATCCCATGGAACAGCGCTTTCCAGGGTACTATACGGATGGGATTTACGCGGTCTCGCATTTCCTGTACGACCTTGCTGGGGCGCGGGCGAGTGCTTTCCTGACGGCCTATCGCGAGGCGTTCAGGACTGAGCCAGACGGCGTGGCCGCAGGGTGGTATGATAGCGCCAACCTGTTAATCACGGCGATCCGTGATCTGGGCCCGACATCCAGTCTCAACCTTCAACGCCATCGAATTCGCGACTATCTAGCCGGAATCACCGGACCAGACAAGGCCGTTACCGGCGTCACCGGACCTCTCTACTTCGATCACCATGGCAGTGCAATCAAGCCGGTGCCCATTGGACAATATCTGCGGCGTAATCTCATTGCCGCTCTCAATCAACTGCAGCGCATGGACGATCCCAACGACAGCGCCAACCTCGCGGCAGCCCTCGCTGATGGCACAGTGTTTATCGCTGGCACCGATCCGATTTATAAGACGCCGATTTACTATAAGAAGACGAGTGTGGTCCATACTGGGATACAGTTGACCGGGATACGAGCTTTCGATCCAACGACCTTAACCTATGAGCTGGAAGGGTTCGTCTGGTTCCGCTCTCAGGGCACAATGCCGGTAGAGCGGATTGTGTTCGCCAACGCCGTCACCCCGGTCCGGTTAGAGACGGCCGAGGAGGAGACCACCACACCACATTTGCGCTACCAGCGCTACCACATCCGGGGCACCTTCCGGGCGGACTTCGCAGCCCAGACTCGGGGCTCGAATCAGCACGTTCTGGGCTTGGCGTTTCGCCATCAGGACCGTTCTCGTGATGAGCTCGTTTATATTCCGGATCTGATTGGGATGGGGTTCATCCCCCCGGTCTCACTCGTTGGACGCCTCGAGCGAGAGCACGTCCTGCAGCTGGACAACGCGTGGAGGCTCGACAGAGTCCGCATCTTTCCAGGGATCGCTGAAGAACGTTCCTTGGGTCGCCCAGCCTACCTCAGCAGTCCGAAACAGTATGCAGAGTTGCATGTGGAGCTGCAGGTCAGCCGCAAGCCAAGTATCCTGGCCAGCCTTATCCCACCAGAGCTCGCTCTTTATCTTGTGCTGTGCTTTGCCGTTGCGATTGTCGGGCTGGAACTGCGTCGGAATCGGCACCAGGAGGGACTCGGAGCACAGAGCGTCTTGGTGGTGGAAGCCCTGCTGGTTGGCCTACTGCTTTTGGTCGGAGAAACAGCCCTGCTCGACCAATTCGGTGGGAGGTGGGACGATCTACTGGTTCTCAAGGTCCGCCGCCTGTTCGCTACGGCGTGGTGGGTGATGGGTGGTCTCTTTGTGTACCTGGCGCTCGACCGGCTGGTCCTTCGACCGTTGGAAGTACGAACCGACCGGACGATTCCTTCCCTGGTGCGTGGTTTTTTGTTCACCACCCTCCTCCTGGTGGCGACCGGGGGCGCTTTGGCTTTTGTGTTTAAGCAAACATTGACCGGCCTGCTGGCAACTTCCGGCGTGCTGGCGGTGGTGATGGGATTGGCGGTTCAGACCAATATCGCCAGTGTGTTTGCCGGAATTGCGATTAATTTCGAGCGTCCATTTCGAGTGGGTGACTGGATACAGCTGTCCTCGCTGACGCATGGGCTGGTGGTCGACGAAGGCCGAATCGTGGATATCACTTGGCGCACCACACGCATTCTCACCAGGGACAACTCTATTCTGTGCGTGCCTAACCACGTTGCCTCCGCTTCCATTGTCTATAATTATTCCTATCCCGATCGGGTGTGTCTCATGAAATGCACCTTACACGTTGACCCCGGCCATGCCCCAGCGCGCGTCAAAACGCTGTTGCTGGATGGCGTTTCGCATGCCGAGGGCGTGTTGGCAACGCCCCGACCCACGACCCGTGTCCATGAGATTGCCGAGGGCGTTGCCACGTACGAGGTCGTGTTCTTCTTCCATGACTTTACCGTCAGAGATACGGTTCGTGATGCTGTCTGGAACAGTATCTGGAACCACTTGGCGCTAGCGGGCATTGAACCGACCATCTCGCGGTGGCGGCTCCAGACGTCGCACAGCTACGGCTGGCAAGAAAGCGACGACCTCAAGAGGCGGTTACTCCGACACGCCCCCATCTTCCGCCCCTTTCCTGAGGAGGCGATCAAGAGCCTGTGTCAGCAGATGCGCCAGCATTACTTTCTCCCTGGGCAGATCATTGTCGAACGTGGGGAAAGGGGAGATTCGCTGTTTGTCATTGCCGAAGGGTGTGTGAGCATCGTCGTGGGACCCCCCAACGGCGCCGACCACGAGGTGGCTCGTCTAGGAGCAGGCGAAGTCTTTGGCGAGATGGCGTTGCTGACGGGCCAACCCCGCACTGCGACCGTGCAAGCCATTACCACAACCACCGTCTATGAGATCACGAAGCCAGCCATTGCCCCTTTATTCGACGAACATCCGGAGAGCATCGAACAACTCGGAGAAATCATAGCGCTCAGACAGATGCAGAAGGAGCCCTATCAGAACAAGGCCGCCTTTGAGGAAAAGAAAGACACCCTTTCCAAGAGCGTTGCCAGAACGATTGTGAGGTTTTTTTCCAAGACGGCCTCCCAGCAGTAGGTGAGCGAGACGGTAATGTTACATTTTAGTATTTTAGTATAGGCTAGCCTCTGTTAAATGATCAGTCCGGGGGAGGGGAATATGGCCACACTCGCAGTATCCTGTCCGGCCTGTCAGGGCAATCACATTGTCAAAGCTGGCAAACAACCCAACGGGGCGCAGCGCTACCGATGTCAGAATCCCGCCTGCACACGGACGATTTTTCAGCTGGTCTATGTCGCCCAAGGCCGCCTGCCCGAAACCCAGCGGCTTATTGTCGAGCTGGCGCTCAACGGGAGTGGCATTCGCGACACGGCGCGCGTGCTACGGGTGAGCCCCGTGACCGTCCTGAGGGCGTTAAAAAAAAGAGGCGACCTTAACCCCGGTCAACCAAGCCGCGTTACACACCCTTACCGCCGCGGATACGAGCGTGCGCCTGGCGAGGGTAGAGGCAGCAGAAGTCGATGAAATGTGGTCCTTTGTAGGTAAGAAGCAGGCTCAAAGGTGGCTGTGGCACGCTACGCCGCTCACCAGCTGGAGTGCGGGAGGAGGAGAAAGTCTTGAT
>CAZUFQ010000672.1:0-4419 GCA_964618735.1 uncultured Enterobacteriaceae bacterium | reverse complement strand
AGTATGGGAAACGCGTGCTGGCTTAACTGCGCGCCATTGCCCCTTGGGGCGAGGGGATTTTCGGGGGAATGACGAGTTGCTGCGAGTCAGAGGTCATCATATCGAGGTGATCAACACAGCCCAGTCAGCTTTCTTTTCACTACAAGAGGATAACATGTATGCACGTTCCCTTTGTGATCGCACTGTTGATGGTCTTCATTGCTGAAATGGGCGACAAAACCCAACTTGTCGCCTTGGCGTTTGCCACGCGGTACACGGCGCAGACCGTCCTTGCCGGGGTCTTCGCGGCCACGCTGTTGGTTCACTTGTTTTCGGTGGGGCTCGGAGAGCTCGTGGGCATTACGTTACCGCTCTTGTGGGTCAAACTCTTAGCGGGAGTCGCTTTTCTTGGGTTTGGCTGGTGGACTCTGCGCGGTGATGAATTTACTGAGACCGACAAGTTAGAGGAACGCCGCGTCGGGCCCATGCTCACCGTCGCAACAACGTTTTTTCTGGCCGAATTAGGGGACAAGACCATGCTTGCGACGGTAACCATTGCCAGTCAGCAGCACGACTTCGTAGGGGTCTGGCTTGGAAGCACAGTGGGGATGGTCGTTGCTGATGGGTTGGCGATTCTGCTTGGCAAGATGCTCGGCAGACAGCTCCCCGAGACTGCCATCAAATACGGCGCCGCCGCCATTTTTATTGTGACCGGAGTAGTGACTCTCGTAGATGTGGTGTGGACGCGATAGCCTCAAAAAGCAACGAACTCCGTTATCACAAGGCGTTCTTCCTTTAATGGTTGCTTGGTGTTGTAAAGGTACAAGAGGATAATTTTCCTCAAGGAGGAAGATATGGTGGAATCGCTCTCTCGCCGGAGGTTTCTCAAAAGCGCGAGCCTAGCGACGGTCACAGTCGCTGTCACTGGACGGCTGGCCATGACACAACCTGTGCAGGCTGCAGCTGCAGGAGCGAACGCCGTACGCTTCGGGGTGCATATCGTACCCCAGCATACGACCTATGCTGAGATTCTCCAAACCGCTCGCGAAGCCGATGAGTTGGGCTTTGACACCGCGTTCCTCTTTGATCACTTTATACCGATCAACTCGGACTCTACCGGTCCTTGTTTTGAAGGCTGGACGCTGCTCTCAGCTGTCGCCGCCCAAACGAAGCGTGTGAAGGTTGGTCTGCTTGTGACTGGCAATACCTACCGTAATCCAGCGATCCTCGCCAAAATGGCGGCCACGGTGGACCATGTCAGTAATGGCCGACTGATTCTCGGATTGGGAGCCGGCTGGTTTGAGTTGGAACACACTGCCTATGGCATTCCGTTCTACACGCCCAGTGAGCGCGCAAAGCGCCTGACTGAAGCCATTGAAGTAATCAAGCAGTTATTTACTCAACCAAAGAGCAACTTCAATGGCGAATATTATCAGCTCAAAGACGCGCCGTGCGAACCCAAACCCGTGCAGAAGCCGTATCCGCCGCTGCTCATTGGCGGCATGGGCCCGAAACGCGTCCAGCCGTTAGCGGCGCGGCACGCCGACATTTGGCATTTCTTTCCGGGCGAAGGAGCCCAGAGCGTCAAGGCAACGTGTGATAATTTTAACAAGTTATGTCAGAAGGTCGGGCGTGATCCGGCCCAAGTGGAGAAATCAATATCACTCGACGGGCAACAGCTCTCAGGATCGAAAGAGGAAGTGCGAGACCGCATCAAGAAACTGGTCGACGCCGGGGTCCATCATTTTATTGTGTCGCTCTCGCCTCCGTATGATCGGGCGCTTATGCAGCGCGTGGCAAAAGAGGTGATCCCGGCGTTTCGGTCAGCGTAAATCTTCACATTCGGTGAGTGCACGACCTGTGGCTCGGTCAGAAGACCGGCCACAGTCGAGATTTCATGGGGTAGAGGATCTGGTCGCAAAGCCCCGAAATGAGGATGGACCTCAGTCCCCAATCACGTTTCACTCAGACATTCAGACGATACCCGTCGCCATCACGCACCAGCTTCCCTGCCGTGGGACCAGCAAAATGGGTTCCGATAATGAGGATAGGCGTATCCGCATACTCGCCAAAAATCCGGCGGCGGGTGGCCACAGCGGCGGCGTTATCAACATCAAAAGGGCTGACCAACCCTGGATCATGGAATTGAATAGGATGATGAAGGAAATCGCCCGTAATCATGGCTGATTCCCCTTTGGACTCAATAATGACCGAGCAGTGCCCAGGGGTATGGCCCGCAGTGGAAATCAGACGTACGCCCTCGCACACTGGGGCCGGGCCTTCGATCGGTTTCGCTAAGCCGGCGTCCAGCACCGGTTGGATGGAATCGGCGAAGACACGCCGTTGCACCTGCAGAAAATCGTCCTTTGCGTTCTCATCAATCGAGCCGAAGAGCGTGAGTTCTTTTTGGCTCATGAGGTACGAAGCCTTCGGAAACGTGGGAACCCATTTCCCATTGGCGAGTCGAGTGTTCCAGCCCACATGGTCGAGATGTAAATGGGTGCACAGAACGTAATCGATACTCTCCGGCTTGTAGCCAGCGGCAATCATGTCTTCCAAGTAAGACGTGGCGAAGTTGCTCATGATCGACATCGGTTCCCGGTTCCGATCATTACCGATGCAGGTGTCCACAACTAGCTTGGCGGTTGGGGTATCCACAATCAAGGAATGGATACTCAAAGTGAGCTTGCCTTCTGGCGTCACGAAATGGGGAGAGAGCCACGGTACTTTCTTCACCACATCCGGTGTAGCTGTGGGGATCACGTCTGAGAAATCTGGATACACGACCTCAGTGATTTTGGTGATGGTTACATCGCCGACTTTCCATTTCATGGAAGTTTCCTCCTCGCTTATTGTGGAAGGTCACTTCTTAGCAAAAGAAAAGCGTTTGGACTACTAGCTGTCCGTTTCTGCCGGCGGCGACATTCTTGGTAGAGACGTTGCAGTGTGGATGGGAGTTGTGTATAGCCGAGGGACGATAAACCGTACGACTGGAGGGGAACGTCTATGCAAGGACTGGAAGGCGTGAAGGTCCTGGAACTAGGGAACATGGTGTCGGCGGCCTATGCCGCCAAGCTGATAGCCGATCTTGGCGCCGACGTGATCAAAGTAGAAGAACCCGGAGGGGATCTCGCCCGCCAGCGAGGACCGTTTCCTAAAGGTGTCTCTGACCCGGAGCAAAGCGGACTGTTTCTTTATCTCAATACCAACAAGCGGGGCTGCTCCATTGATCTCAGAAAAGATGCAAACGCCCTCACGCGCTTGGTGGCGTGGGCTGACCTGTTGATCCACAACTATTCCCCAGCCGAAATGGCCGCGCTGGGGATCGACTACAACGCGTTTCGCGCCATCAATCCGCGGTTGGTGATGTGCTCAATTACGCCGTTTGGGTTGACGGGGCCGCATAAAGACTACCACGCTTCTGAACTCACGCTAGCGCATGGCGGGGGTTGGGCGTGGTTGAGTCCCGGTGGTTCCGATCGTCCCGATTTGCCGCCCCTGAAAGCCTTTGGCCAACAGTGCGCTTTTCAGACCGGACTCCTGGCTTCTACCGCTACCCTGGCCGCCTATTTCCGCACCCTCGACACGGGAGAAGGGGAACACGTCGACCTGGCCGCCCATGCCTCCGTCGCCTCCTTTGTCGAAATGAACGTGTACTTCTATAGTTACCTTGGCAAAATCGCCTCCCGCCTGGGACGCAAGATCCTCGCGCCACTTGACATCTATGAGTGTCAAGATGGCGCAATCCTGCTTCTGACTGCGCAACCAGACCAATTGCAGCGATTGATCGACTTTATGGGTAATCCGGAGTGGGCGCAGCAAGAGTATTGCAAAAGTCCCTTTACGCTGGCGCGGCATCTTGATGTTGTCAACCCGCATCTACGCGAGTGGATCAAAGGCTGGAAAGTGGCGGACTTATTTCACGCCGCCCAGGCGCGACGCATCTGTGTGGCTCCGGTCTGCACCATGGCTGATCTCGCCACTCAGGAACAATTACGGGCTCGCCGGTTCTTTGTCGACGTTGCCCATCCACGTGCGGGGACGCTGACTCACCTTGGCGCGCCCTACCAACTGCACGAACCGTGGTGGAATATACAACGCCCTGCCCCGCTCCTTGGTCAGCATAACGAAGAAGTCAAGGAAAGTCTCGCACAAGTCCCAAAAGGTCAAGCAGTTCTCAGTCCTCAGTCTTCAACCCCAATCCCTAGCACCCAACACCTAACCCCTAGCACCTGCCTTCCTCTCGCTGGGGTGCGGGTTCTGGCGCTCACCTGGGCCTGGGCTGGTCCGTATTGCGCTCTGCAGTTGGCGCACTTGGGCGCCGAGGTGATTCACATTGAATCCCATGCACGGCCTGATGGGGCGCGCATGGTGCCGATTCATCCGTCGGGCGTTACCCGGAGTCTCAACACTGCTGGTTACTTTAATCAGTGGAACCAG
>CAZUFQ010000671.1:0-4420 GCA_964618735.1 uncultured Enterobacteriaceae bacterium | reverse complement strand
TGTATCGCGCGTACGGCTACTCAGCCCAGCATGTCGCCGCGGCGCCGGCCAAAATGCGACCCATTTTAGAAGCCTTATCTGCGCGGCTGCACAAGCAGCAGGAGGCAGGGAGTCGGTATTTTATTGGCGGGCAGTTGACGGCGCTGGATCTATATTGGGCGAACATGTCGCAGGTTATCGATCCCTATCCGCCGGAGAAGAATCCGATGCCCGATTTTTTTCGGCAAATCTGGGCGCCGGTGCGCGCTGCCGTCGAGTCGGCGATTGATCCCATTCTCATTGCCCACCGCGATTTTATTTTTGCCCAGCATCTCACCCTACCGCTGGATTTCTAACCGCAGGAGGCTCCATGAAAGACATAGTCGCGGCCTGGATCGAAGACCTGCAGCAAGTGTTGAACAACGATCCGGTAATAGTCTCAGAAGTCCGCATCGGAGTCTTCTACACCGCCGTTCGTTTATCCAGCGGTCACGTCGGGGTAGCCTTTACCCCGCGTGACCTCAGTGACACCGTGTGTTGTCCGCGGTCAGCTGCTGCAGCTCCACCAGCTGGACGTATGGCAGGACGAGCAGCATGGCTCCTTGCCGATTATGCTCTTTCTCCTGTTCCGCTCCGACGAGCCGTCGGGGTCGCAACCCTCAATGCCCTCTCCACCCTCGCTATGACTCGCTGTGAGTTCCTACAAGGACGCTCGCTCCCGCGCATGGATGCGCTTGACGCCGCCACCATTCAACCTGAAGATCGCGTCGCTATGGTGGGAGCGTTTATTCCTTTTATTAAGCGGTTGAAGGGAAAGGTTGCGGCGCTCTGGGTTGTAGATAAACACCCGCAGTCTCTGAAAGCCGAGGAGCTGCCCCTGTGGCGTTCTCCTCAGCAAGCGATAGAAGTTCTTGCTGAGGCTAGCGTGGTGATTATCTCCGGCTCAGCTTTGGTTGAGGGCGGGCTTGATGAACTTCTTATGGCCGCTCAGCACGCACACCAGATCGTGCTTGCTGGGCCGACAGCGAGTCCTTGGCCGCCGACGTTTTGGGCGCGCGGAGTATCCATCCTCGGTGGCATTCGCATCATAGACGGAGAGAAATTACTACAAGTTGTGAGCGAAGGAGGCTCTGGGTACTTCTTTGAAGATTTTGCCGAGAAAGTGTGTCTCGTACGGGACAGCAGGGTTGGGAAGAACAGCTTTGACCAGAGATCATCCGAGAGCCCTTTAGAATGAGGGCTAGGCCAGATGGGGTGCGACGTCCAACTTTGCAACGAGTGCTCGCAACACAAATAGTGACTTTTCATTAATTGTCTTTCGGGAATTTTGCGGTGAATTCAAGAACGTACGAACTTCGATTGCGGTTGATGATTTTTCTCCTCGTCGGGATGCTGCTGGCGAACGTTCCGTCATCAACTGCACAAGATGAACACGATACGGCCCCAACGCCGACGGAAGCCTGTGCGGATGACAAAGGTGGAATCACGTTACCCCCAAACTTCTGTGCGACTGTGTTCGCGGATAACCTCGGCCATGCGCGGCATCTTGCTGTCGCTCAGAACGGCGTAGTCTACGTCAACACCTGGAGCGGCCGCTATTACGCGAACGACACCCCTCCCCCAGGCGGATTCCTGGTGGCCCTCCAAGACACCACCGGCGACGGCCGGGCTGACGTCACCATTCGCTTCGGCGAGACCCGCGAGCAAGGCAACGCTGGCGGCACGGGTATCGCACTCTACAACGGCGGGCTTTTTGCGGAAACGAACGATCGCATTGTGCGCTACGCTTCGCCTGCAGGGACGATTGCACCTAATGGGCCGCCCGAAGTCATAGTTTCCGGCTTACCCCTCACTGGTGACCACCCTATGCACCCATTCGTGATCGATGCGCAGGGGGACCTATACGTCGACCTTGGCTCGGCGACCAACTCCTGCCAGGTTCAGAACCGCCTGCCCAACTCTCCAGGCATCCAGCCGTGTACGGAGCTCGAAACGCGGGCCGGCATCTGGCGCTACGACGCCAACCGGACGGGGCAACAGTTCTCTCCCGCCGAGCGCTTCGCCACCGGGCTCCGTAACGGGGTAGGCATCGCAGTTGACTCCGCGGGCCGAATCTTTGCAACCCAGCACGGCCGGGATCAGCTGCGGGAGAACTGGCCAAGCCTGTACCTGCCGGAGCAAGGAGCCAATGAACCGGCAGAAGAGCTGGTGCAGCTGGAGCGCGGCGCGGACTATGGTTGGCCGGAGTGTTACTTTGACCTGACCCAACAGAAGCTAGTCCTCGCTCCAGAGTACGGGGGCGACGGTGGGAAGGCTGTTGGGAGGTGCGTACAGAAACAATTCCCTCATGCTGCCTTCCCAGCCCACTGGGGGCCTAATGGTCTCCTGTTCTACTATGGACATCAGTTCCCGACAGCCTACCAGGGAGGCGCGTTCATTGCATTCCACGGTTCATGGAACCGAGCGCCTTCCCCTCAGGGCGGCTACAACGTGGTGTTCCAGCCATTCATTGACGGAAAGCCCGCCGGGAAGTACGTGATCTTCGCCGATGGCTTCGCTGGAGCGGTCAAAGAACCAGGTCGGGCCGCACACCGGCCGTCGGGACTTGCAGTTGGACCAGACGGCGCGCTCTACATCACGGACGACGCGCACGGACGGATCTGGCGAGTTGCCTATCGCGGTACTACGACCGCGGGAATTGAGGCCGCCTCCGCGCCATCTTTCCGAACCGACACTTCGGCGCCTGGGGCCGCTGTTCCACCGGAAGGCATCCATCCGGACGCTGGCTCACAGGCAGGAGGCCCTATGCCAATTCCCCCTGGCGCCACGGCAGCGCAGGTTGCGCTCGGCGACCAAGTCTTCCACGGTCAACGGGGAGGCGCGACGTGTGTAGGATGCCACGGATCGGACGCCAAGGGCACTCCGCTTGGGCCTGACCTCACAAGTGGTAAGTACTTGTGGGGTGATGGGAGCCCCCAGTCAATCGCCCAGATCATTACTAATGGAGTACCGAACCCGAAAGAATATAGAGCTGCAATGCCCCCGCTGGGTGGCGTACAGCTTTCTCCTGATGAGGTCTCGGCGGTGTCGGCCTATCTATGGGCGTTAAGCCATCGAAGCGCGTATTGAATCCTCTTCCTCATCGCCACGGGAAGTTCTCTGCGCCATATTGATCAGGGGCGGAAGAAATTGACAGAAGACAGGAATACACCGTGAGGCCTGGCGGCCCGGTCCCGTCCGCGCGATTGTTTAGATGCTCTGTTCGTCCAATGCAACGGAGCAAAGTGTAGTAACAGAGAGAGCGACGACCCCAACGAGATCCGAAACGCTGGGGTCGCTCGCGCCACGTTTGCGTCACTTTATTCTGCGGCGTTGTATCCTAAGATGGCCTTGGTCTCGAGAAATTCCTCAAGCCCCCAGACGCCAAACTCGCGACCGTTACCGGACTGCTTGTACCCTCCGAAGGGCGCATTACCACCACCTGCCGCTCCATTCACATGCACGTTCCCGGCGCGAATCTGTCGCGCTACGTTGCGCGCACGCTCCAGGTTAGCCGACTGCACATAGCCCGCGAGGCCATACAGCGTGTCGTTAGCGATGCGAACGGCGTCTGCATCGTCCTCGTAACCGATGATCGACAACACAGGGCCGAAGATCTCTTCGCGGGCGATCGTCATGTCGTTCTTTACATGCGAGAACACGGTTGGCTTCACAAAGTATCCATGGTTGAACCCGTCGGGGAGGCCTTCGCCTCCACATTCGAGCTTCGCGCCATCCTCGATTCCCTTCTTAATCAGGCGCTGCACCTTCTCCCACTGGGTTTTGGAGACGACCGGACCAGCCTGAGTTTCGAGATTCGCCGGATCGCCAACCTTCACAGCCAACGCCGCCGCTTTCGCAATAGCCGCCGCCTCGTCCATGCGCTTGTTCGGCACCAGCATACGTGTCGGAGCGTTGCATGATTGGCCGGTATTCACGGTGCAAGTCTTCATACCGGCGGCGATCACCTTCTGGAAATCGGCGTCGTCGAGAATGATATTCGCGGATTTGCCGCCGAGCTCCTGCGTCACCCGTTTCACAGTGGGCGCTGCGTTCTGTGCGACAAGTACGCCAGCGCGCGTGGAGCCCGTGAAGGAGACCATGTCTACATCGGGGTGCTTAGACAGCATAGTGCCTACGCCAGGGCCATCACCGTTCACGAGGTTGAACACACCCGGCGGCACTCCGGCTTCGTGCAGCACCTCGGCAAAGAGGATTGCGTTCAGCGGCGCGATTTCGGTCGGTTTCAGCACCATCGTGCAGCCTGCGGCGAGAGCTGGGGCCACCTTTGCTGCGATCTGATTGATCGGCCAGTTCCACGGCGTGATCAACGCGCACACGCCGATCGGCTCATGCACAATACGGTTGCGATCTATATCTTTTTCCCATTCGAAGGCCTTCA
>CAZUFQ010000670.1:0-4428 GCA_964618735.1 uncultured Enterobacteriaceae bacterium | reverse complement strand
AAACTGTCGGTCAAAGTGTGAACTTGGCTTATCGTCCGGCTTTGGCTCCATCCAGCGACGATGATCCGTCCACCAGTGATCCATAAAACCTACCAACGTAGGAATCCACCCGATGCCGCCTTCAGCGACGATAAAGCGGATATCAGGATAACGTTGCGGAACCCCAGCCCAAATCAGCTCGGCCACAGCGCGCTGCCCGGTGAGGATTTTTGCTTCAACGACTCCTGTGCCGATGCCTAGCTTCAGGAAACGGTCATACACCGGCTCCCCGGTCGTTCCGATATGGATCGACACCGGCATACCAGCGTCTTGCAACGCGGCCCACAACGGTTCGTAATCGGGGCTGGCATAGGGCCGATCAACCATAGTGGTGGGAATGGAGAGGGTTTTGATCCCCTTGAGTTTTGCCGCCCGCTGGGTTTCTTTCACTGCCAGTTCTATTGGTCCTCGCATGGGAATCACAGCGGCGCCAAGAAACCGTTGCGGATCGGAGGAGCAGAATTCGCTCACCCAATCGTTGTAGACGCGGCAACATTCCGCCTGGTACTGCGCATCTGGCGCTGCCCAGAACTGTAAACCCAAGGCGCCAGGATACATGACTTCGGCCCTGATATGGTCGAGCGTGAGATCAGAGAGACGTGCTTGTGGGTCCCACGCGCCAGGTCGGGTTTGGGCGTGTCGTCGTCCCCCCATCATTTTGATTTCCCCGGCGATCTTGTCCTCCATCGACGCCCCTTCTAGACCTACTGGAAACGGAGTGACGCCGTCAATGAAATACCAGTCTGCCTCGTCCCGTGATTCAATGCGGGGGGCGCGGTCACGAAACCGTGTATCCATGCGCTTGACCCACAGATCCGCTGGTTCGACAAAATGACCATCCGCTGAAACATATCCGCTGTCGATGTTCGTCATCCTGCAACCCTCCTTTTTGGTTTGCGGTTAGAAATCGAAGATGAAGAAACGTTACGCTGCTTGTCCTTGAACTGTCAATCTCCGCCCTTACGGCGTCAACACGAGCTTACCGAAGACTCGTCCCGCCACTAGGTCGGCCAACGCTTGTTGCGCTTCCGGCAGAGGATAAGATTTGCTCACGATGGCTTTGAGCTTACCCTCGGCAAACATGCCGGTGAGCGCTGCGGACATTTCTCCGATAAACGCTCCGGCGTTCACCAGACTCATCCCTAGGATATTGACGTCTTTCATGAGCGCATGCATAACGGCAAAGTGACCGTCCGGTCCTTTCCCGGTGCCCGTGCCAATCACGATGATGCGACTGTCCCGCGCTGCGATAGCCAGATCTTTTGCGAGATTATCGGAGGCGACGTTTTCAATAATGATATCGACTCCCTTGCCCTCGGTGAGTCGTTGCACTTCAGCAGCGAAGTCTTGTTCTCGGTAATTGATTGCTACATCTGCTCCCAAGGGACGTATTCGCTCCGCTTTTTCTTTTGAGCCCACCGTGGTGATGACCCGAGCGCCGGCAAGTTTCGCGAGTTGAATCGCGGCGACTCCCACTCCACCGCCGCCCGCGGAGACCAGCACGGTTTCTCCACTCTTGATCATCGCTTTGTGGTGCAGTGCTCGGTAAGCCGTGTAGAACGGAATGGGAATGGCGGCGCCTTCCGTAAAAGTGAGATTCGCGGGCAGGGGGATGGCTTCGCTCGCTGCGAGGCAGGTCTTCTCTGCGTACCCTCCCGTCAGCGCCCGGCCGAAGACCCGATCGCCTTTTTTGACGTGCGTGATTCCGGCGCCAACTGCCTCTACTTCTCCGCAGACGTCGGTCCCGGGAATGTAGGGAAGCGGCAATGTTCCCAGGCGTCCGGAAAGTCTGACGAGGTCGGCCGGGTTAATGCCTGCGGCGTGGACGCGGATTTGCACCTGTCCCGCCTGAACGGCGGGATCGGGAGCCTCTTCATAGCGTAACTGTTCGGGGCCGCCAAATTGAGCTGCGCGCATCGCTTTCATCACGGAGTCCTCCTTATCGAACGTCAGTATGTTGTCGCTGATCGTTGCCACCATAGCCTCAACTTTTCCGCGCGGTCAACCTGAGGAGGAATGGGGTAATAGTGCAATTTCGTCTTTGTAGGGGCGTAACATGCTACGCCCCTACGGAAAATGTGGTGCAAGTATGACAATCTCTTTCCCAGGCTCTGCCTGGGAACGCAAACTTCAGGTGCGATAGCGCTATAACTCCACGACACGCCCAGGCGAGCCTGGACATGAGCAAGGCCTGAAGTTTGGAGTATTGATAGAGGACTAGAAGAAACACAACCATACGGGCACAATAATCCCTGCTGTTTATCCTGTACGCGAAAGGAGGGAGCTCCCATGGCTGAAGTTGTTATTGGCATTGCTGCGTCGCACGCGCCTAATTTGGCGGTTCCATCACTGGTGGGGCGAATGGATGAAACGCAACGTCAACGAATCATGAACGGATTTAATGAGGCCCGCGTGTTGCTGGAACAGGCAAGGCCGGATGCGATTGTTATCTTTTCCACTGATCACTTTGATCGGTGTTTTTACGATAACCTGCCTCCCTTTCTCGTTGCGGTCGGAGAAACCGCCGAGGGGCCAGTCAATGAATGGCTGAAGATTCCCAAGGTCAAACTTCCGGTAGTGGGAGAGCTGGGTCGGTTCTTGGTCAGCGAGGGGTTAGAGAACGGGGTGGACTTCGCTTCATCAGCGGAACTGGGGCTCGATCATGCCGAGGTGGTGCCGCTGTCCTTCCTGACGCCGCGATGGGATATTCCTATCGTGCCCATTGTGGTCAACGCCTTTGCGCCGCCGATGCCAAGTCTTAAACGCTGCCGGCATGTAGGTGCTTTCGTTCGCGACGTGATCGAACGATGGCCAAGCAACAAACGGGTCGCCGTGGTGGGTACAGGCGGCTTGTCTCACTGGGTCGGGCTACCGGGCACTGGCAAAGTCAACGCGGAGTTTGACCGCTGGTTTATGGACTGCCTCGTGGAGGGCAAAGAGGATGAAGTGTTGGCGCGGTATCCCAAGTACGAAGTGTTAGAGAAAGATGCCGGCAACGGTGGACAAGAGATCCGTGATTGGTTAGCGGTTGCCGCTGCGATGCCGACCGCGCTGCGTCCTCAGATTCTTACGTATGAGCCGATGCCAGGCTGTGGGATCGGTGTGATGGCGTGGACGGGAAACTGAGAGATCGAGAGGAGAACGCCATGAGTCTCTATCAAGTCAACAAATTGTTACGCGATGTGAACTGTAGCGCCGAACTTGCCCAGCGCTGTACTACGGAACCCGACGTGTTGCTGCAACGGTACGACCTCACGCAGGAGGAGCGAGACGCGATTAAGGGGTGGGAGGTGCGGAAACTGTACGAGATGGGCGCCAATCCTTTGCTCTTACTCACTTACTCGATGGCTACAGGCAAAGATCTGCGCGCGTATGCAACTGCAATGAATGAGCAGAGTTCGTAACGGCGCCATGCTCCTAACGGAACATCCTGCTCCCCTTGACACTCTAGTGCAGCCCCTTTAGGGGGGAGTGCTTATGCATGCATTGGTCACAGGAGCAACTGGATTTGTCGGTGGAGCAGTTACGCGAGCCTTACTACAGGCTGGACATAAGGTGCGGCTGCTCGTGCGGCCCACCGCAGATCGACGCAATATCCGCGATCTGCCAGTGGAAGTTCATCATGGCGATGTGACAGATCTTGACTCGCTCCGGCGTGCGACTGCAGGCTGCGATCAGGTGTATCACGTGGCGGCGCTCTACAAACTGTGGGTGCGCCGCAAACGGGAGATTTACGAAAGCAACGTCACTGGCACGGAGAACGTGTGCATCGCTGCGCGTGCGTGCAAGGTCAAAAGGGTGGTGTACACCAGTTCGGTGGCGACGCTTGGTTTGCCGCGCGATGGTTCCCCTGGTGATGAGGAGACGCCGGTTTCCTTGAAAGAGATGGTCGGTCACTACAAGCGCAGCAAGTACCTCGCGGAACAAGTCGCTCTCAAGTACGCTAAGGAAGGCCTTCCTGTTGTTATTGTAAACCCTAGCACTCCGGTTGGCGTTGCCGACGTAAAGCCCACGCCGACTGGGAAAATCATCGTCGATTTTCTTAATGGCAAAATGCCGGCCTATATCGATACGGGTTTAAATTTGATTGACGTTGATGATGTCGCGGCCGGCCATTTGATAGCAGCAGAGAAGGGGAAGGTGGGGGAGAAATATCTCTTAGGCAATGAGAATCTGACCTTGCAACAGATCCTCTTCTTGTTGGCTGAGTTGACTGGACTCCCGGCGCCGCGTTTTAAAGCGCCGTATTGGGTGGCGCTCGGTGTTGCGTATGCTGACGCTACTCTCGCTCGGCTTATTCCTGGCCGTGAGCCCTTCGTCCCTCCTGTCGGGGTAAAGCTCAGTAAGAAAAAAATGTTTTTTACTTCAGCAAAAGCCGTCCGTGAACTC
>CAZUFQ010000669.1:0-4431 GCA_964618735.1 uncultured Enterobacteriaceae bacterium | reverse complement strand
GGTGATTTGTTGCGTGGTCAAGTTGATGCGAAGCACCGTGCCAGTCCAACCGTATATCATTGACGGACTCCTTCCTGCATAGTTTGAAATCGGCTATTCACTCGCTGCGCCCACGAGGCGAGCCAGTCGGGCTGCTCAAGTTCTGTATATTCGATGGCGTCGGTGGGGCACGCTTTGACGCAGGCCGGGTCGCCGCCGCAGAGATCACACTTGAACGCTTTATGCGTGTCCGGATTGTAAAACATGGTGCCATAAGGGCAGGCAATAGTGCACACTGCGCAGCCGACGCAGACGTTATCCATCACGACTTTTGCCCCAGTCATGGGATCCAGAGCGATGGCGTTTACTGGGCAGGCGGTCATGCACCAGGCTTCGTTACATTGAAAGCAGGTATACGGTGCGTAACTGGCCTGTTCGTCGAAAACATAGACGCGAATCACTGAACGCGCCGGTTGAAATGTACCGGTTTGGACAAAAGAACAAGCGAGTTCACACTGGAGACAGCTCGTGCATTTATCTGGGATAATCCGCAATTGTCTCATGCGTTTCATCCTTTCTTTCAAGGAATGACAACATGCGACAACGTACTTCCGACCGTTAAGGCTGTCAACTTTTCTTTGAGCAGGGACGTCTTCCTTGACAGCCCTAGAGGTGGTGGTCTATGGGTCAGCAAGAGAGGTGCAAATGCTATTTGATGCCCGCAAACACAAACCCAGGAGGGGAATCGCATGACGTACGATTTACTCGTTCGGAATGGAACTGTAGTTGATGGAACTGGCGCTCCGGGGCGCCGAGCAGACATTGCCGTGACCAATGGCCGGATTGTTGAAGTCGGCGCAATTCGTGACAGCGCCAAGCAAACTATTGACGCTGCTGAGTTAGTAGTTGCTCCGGGGTTCATCGACCCTCATACCCACTATGATGCACAGATCGACTGGGACCCATTGGTGAGCTGCTCGTCATGGCACGGCGTCACTAGCGTAGTGATGGGTAATTGCGGTGTTGGCCTGGCGCCCTGTCGCCCAGATCAGCGCGAAGCGTTGGCGTGGGATCTTGTCAATGTTGAAGGAATGTCCTTCAATGTGTTGTCCAAAGGCGTGTTGTGGGAATGGGAGAGCTTTGCCGAATTCATGACCGCGAAACGCAAAGGGCTGGGCATCAACCTCGGGTTCCTCATGCCCCTGTCGCCTTTTCGCTCGTACGTCATGGGAGAATCCGCTCAGGAACGCGCCGCAACTGAAGACGAGACAAAGCAGATTGCGGCATTACTGCAGCAGGGTATGCAAGCTGGCGCATTGGGATTTTCTACGACTGTGGCGACGCAACACGTGGGGTTTCGGGGTCGACCGCTTGCGTGTCGCCTGGCAAACCGTGATGAACTAGGCGCCTACGCTCGGGTGTTGCGAGATCTGGGCTACGGCTCGATCGAAGTGAATATGGGCGGAGCAGGGTCCTCATTTTTGCCGCTAGGCTCAACCGAGTTGATTGATTTCCTGCTCTCTGAGAGTCGACGACCGGTCACTTGGCTATCGGTGCAGACTCGCACTGATCAGCCCACCGCGCATCGTGAACTCCTGATAAACATGGACGCGCTAATCAAACGCGGCGGGATTCCGCAGGCAAGTTGCCAACCGACCGAGATTCAGTTCAATTTACGCAACCCATTTATTTTGGGTCCCTACGAAGTGTGTCACCCGCTATTCAATCGCTCGATCGCTGAACAGTCGCGCATCTATGGCGATCCCGCCTTTCGTGCGGCCTTCCGTGATGCTTATACCCGCTCGCCCAAGGCATTTAGCGGGCAGTGGGCGCGAGTTGAAGTTTGCAAAGTGAAAAACCCCGCCCATCAGGAATGGATCGGAAAGAGCATTACTACGTTGAGCACCAGTGCAGGGAAGGACCCGCTGGACACTTTCTTTGATTTAGCGCTGGCCGACGAATTGGGTATTGAGTTCTCATTAGGGATGTTGAACTTTGAACCATCGTTGTTGCAAGAGGTGATTACCGATTCGCGCGTGTTGATCGGTCTCTCCGGCGGCGGCGCGCATGTCGATATGCTCTGCAACACCGGCTATCCAACGTATCTGCTCGGCACGTGGGTGCGCGACCGGCAAGTGATGAGTTTAGAGCGTGCGGTGCAACGCCTGACCTCCGAGCCCGCGCAGATCTTCGGTTTGGCGGATCGCGGGGTCATTGCTGCAGGAAAGGCAGCAGACCTGGTGATCTTTGATCCCCGCACTATAGCGGCTGGCGACAAAGAGATGCTGTACGATCTTCCTGGTGGGGAAGGGCGCTTCGTCCAGCGCGCTGAAGGGATTCATTGGGTAGTGGTTAATGGGTCGGTGTTGTTCGCCGATGGCGGGCATTCAGGCGTGCTTCCTGGACGGGTCTTGCAAGCTGGCAAGTAAAGCCGATTGGTTCAGATAGAGAATCGCGCTTCTGTATGATGCAGAGGGAAAAGAGATGACATTCGACGAGCATCTTGAGCAACTCATTTCCCTCCTCCAGCGTGAAGGGCGCATAACGTATCGCGCCCTCAAGCGACGACTCGATGTAGAAGACGACTATCTGACGGATCTCACGGCGGAACTCATCGACGCTAAACGCCTCGCGGCAGATGAGGACGGTAAGGTGTTGGTGTGGACAGGTAATAGTAGTCTAGAGTCTAGCGTCCAGAGTCTAGAGTCAGAGGAGCAAAAGCGAATTTTCACGGTTCAGACCCCAGACCCTAGACGCCGGACCCTAGACGCCGCCGGCGAGCGGCGGCAATTGACGGTGATGTTTTGCGACTTGGTGGGTTCCACCGCGCTCTCGCAACAGCTTGATCCCGAGGAGCTGCGCGAGGTGCTGCGTGCATATCAAGAAACCTGCTCGGAGGTGATCCGCCGGTACGATGGGCATATCGCGCAACACTTGGGGGACGGCTTACTGGTCTACTTTGGCTATCCGGCGGCGCATGAAGATGACGCAGCGCGGGCCGTGCGGGCGGGACTAGAGATTATTGTTGCATTGCAGCACCTTTCTTCTCCCTCGCCCTTCCAGGGCAGGGCCGGCGCATTAAGGAAAAAACCCAAGAATTTCGAGGATTTCTCCTGGTATTCCTATGAACAAAGCTGCATTTTGCCCAGTCCCACGTCCTTCCCCTGCTGTCCTAACGCCAGGAAATTCGCGGCGTAGACAAAGCGCGTTGCAGCGCCAACGGTCTTTACGCCCTAAGTTCCTGTCCTTCCTCAGGTCTTCGTGCGCTGGCCCTGCCCTTCCAGGGAGAGGGTCGGGGTGAGGGTAATGGACAACAAACTTCTTCGCATGCCCCTCACCCTAGCCCTCTCCCCAAAGGGGCGAGGGGATTGCAGGTCCGCATTGGCGTCCACACTGGCATTGTCGTCATTGGTGAGGTCGGCAACAGCGAGAAACGGGAAATTCTGGCGCTGGGCGAAACGCCGAACTTAGCAGCGCGGCTGCAGGGCTTAGCGGAGCCCGATACGGTGGTCATGAGTGCGGCAACTCAGCGCCTCGTACCAGGCTTGTTCGAGTGCCTAGACCTGGGACCGCACGAGCTGAAAGGTTTCTCCACCCCACTGTCGATATACCGGGTCATACGTGAAAGTGGGACGCCGAGTCGCTTTGAGGCGGCCGTGCACAAGGGCCTGACGCCGTTGGTAGGTCGCGAGTTGGAAGTTAGGTTGTTGCGCGAGCGATGGCTGCAAGCCAAAGGTGGGGCAGGGCAGGTAGTGTTGCTGAGCGGCGAGCCGGGCATCGGCAAATCCCGGCTGGTGCAAGAACTGAAAGAACACGTTACGGCTGAAGGAGCCGCGTGTATTGAATTTCGCTGCTCGCCCTATCATCAGAACAGCACGCTGTATCCCATCATCGAGCACTTGCAGCGTCTGCTACAGTTTACCCGCGAGGACGCACCTACCATCAAGCTGGAGAAACTCCAGTGCACACTTGCCCGTTACCGCTTTCCACAAGGGGACACTGTGCCCCTGTTGGCCGCTTTGCTATCGCTCCCGCAGCCTGAGAGATACCCGCCTATCATGGTCAGTCCGCAAAAACAGAAAGAGAAGACCCAGGCGGCCTTAGTGGCATGGTTAGTCGAAGAGGCGGAGCAGCAACCAGTTTACACCACGTGGGAAGACCTGCACTGGGCGGACCCCTCGACGCTGGAGGTGCTCACGCTCTTGCTGGACCAGGCGCCCACGACACGACTGTTGGCGCTGCTGACCAGTCGTCCGGAGTTCAGCCCGCTCTGGGGCCTGCGTTCGTATCTTACGCAACTGACGCTCAATCGCTTAGGGCAGCCTCAGGTTGAAGCGATGGTGGAGCGAATCGTGGGCGACGAGGCTTTGCCACCAGAAGTCGTGCAGCAAATTGTGGCCAAGACGGATGGCGTGCCCCTCTTTGTCGAAGAGTTGACTAAGACGGTGATCG
>CAZUFQ010000668.1:0-4454 GCA_964618735.1 uncultured Enterobacteriaceae bacterium | reverse complement strand
AAGCCCAAACAATAAGGGGAAAAAGAAGAATTGGAATGGAAATGGGAACCGGGATCAAAAAAATCGCCAACACCGCGACACCTACATTCCTCGGAGCAAACAAACGAAAAAGAAGGCAAAAACGAAAAAATGAAAATGAAAGAAAAACAGTGCAGCGAGTGAGGTGGGGCGAACACCTGGGGAAGGGAGCCTCTAATGGCAAGGGAGGACAATTTGTTGCAACTCAAGCCAGGGAGAAGAGAACAAAGTCGCAGGTAAGTTCTACACCCCAAAGCAAAAAGAGGATCAACCATGCAGACGCGACAAACATCCCAACAATCAAAAGATACGCACGCAGTCTTCCAAACTCAGTGCCTGACGAATCCATCGACGGTTGAGCCAGTAAGAAGGTCCCTGCATCCTACCGTCCTCATTCAGCGCGCTACAGCAGCCCCGGGAGCTTTAAACAGAATGGACGTATTGCAGCTTCAGCGCACCATCGGTAATCGGGCGACGGGGAGGCTGGTTAAAGGAAGACGCCAAAACGAACGGGAAGGGGGGAACACGACGGGACTCCCTGATCATCTAAAAACTAGTATTGAAACTCTTTCCGGCATGTCGCTTGACGATGTGAAGGTACATTACAATTCGTCATTACCGGCCTCGTATGAGGCTCACGCCTTTGCCAAGGGACGCGATATTCATGTAGGGCCAGGAAAGGAAAACTCGCTGCCTCACGAAGCGTGGCATATCGTGCAACAAAGGCAAGGACGAGTTCGAGCAAATGTTAAAATGAATCACCACCTCATCAATGCAGATGCTTCCCTCGAGCGAGAGGCCGATAAAATGGGCTGGGAAGCCGCCGCGGTCAATATCCCTGACAGAGCGGACAGTTTCGCAAAATCAACAATCTCCGCGCCCATCCCACGAACTGAAGCAGTCATGCAAATGGATTGGTATGAAAAAGTTGGAGCCAATATCCTCTTGAGGGCTGGCAAAAAACCGGGCGGGTACAGGCTTGTGAAAGGACTGAAAGGATTGGATGGGAAATCCTCAGTCTATGAAAAAGCTGAACAGCGTGCGGAGGTGCGGCGCCAGCAAGAGGAGGTGCAGCGCCAAGAGGAGTTACGGCGCCAGGCAGAATTGCAGCGCCAGGCAGAGTTACGGCGGCAAGAAGAGTTACGGCGCCAGGCAGAATTGCAGCGCCAGGCAGAGTTACGGCGACAGGCAGAATTACGGCAACAGAACCTATTCCAGGAGCACGGGCCCAAAAGGCAGCAAAAGAAACAGATGAATTTCCCCAAAGTAGGCTACCAAGAAGCAGACAAAATAGTCGAGGATGACTCCCTCTTGTATCGGGGCATGAGCGTAAACAACATTCGCAATTTGAAGAAGAAGAAAGAAGTCATTTTTAACGCCCAAAATCCGGTGGGCAAAGCTGGACCGGTCGCTCACATAGTGAATGACGATGAAAACTCGCCCTATCTGTCATTCGAGGCTGAAGGGTTGGCAATAAGCGCCGGAAAGTATGCACCAAAGCCAGTGAATCCGAAAACGAATAAGCCATATGGAGTGACGAAAAAAGAGGGCGGATTTCTCAAGCAAGAAAAATCGTACACGAAAGAGTCAAGAAGAAAGTACGCAGATGCAAAACGCATAGGATACGTAGGCGGCATCGACCCATCGGGCAAAGAGCAGTTAGATTACTCTACTCCGGAGAAAGCCAGAGTACTTGATAGCGAGAAAGCGCAGACACTGGCCATTGCAGACAAAGAAGTATTGGTAAAGCCAGGAGCAGAGGGCATAAAAAAAGACAAAGTGCCGTTTGTTGCGAAGGTCAAACAAGTGTCCGAGACCTATTACAGAAAAAACCTAGGGAACCAGAGTGCGACGAAAGCAGTAGGCTATTACAAGCCATCTAAGGGCGACCCGAATTTCTACAAACTGCAGATAGGAAGCGCCTACACAGAAGATCGCTATGCGTTCGATATCCCGTCGGAATTGCAGCGACGCGACGACGCTACGGACCCAGAAATGTCCGATGTCGAATCAATTGAATTCTCGGACGAGGAAGAGGGAATCTTGTAGGAACACTCCAGGGTAGCATGCACTGTGCGCCCGGTTGTCCGTCGCCTCTGTTCGTGCGCATGGCGTAGGCTACACAAGCCCACACGCTGAAAGATGCGAGTGTACGAATTTCCTATGGTCTGATTTAGCTTCTTAGGTCCGACAGATTCTTCAGCGCGCCGATTTTCGCAAGAATACAACATTTTTCGCAAGAATTTCCTAGACGACTGGATTGCATATGTGATGAAAGTGTGTCGCCCTACAGTCTCGCCCCTACAATCTTCATCTTCGGCGATGTGTGGGTGGAACTAAAGAGAACACCTAGTGATCCACGACCTCGATAACACGCTAGCCGTTTTGCTAAAAAACGAGCTTCCAGCGGAGTTGGTGCGGCAGGTAACCATCACCTTCGCCACGCCAGATAGCGAGTTTCCGCCTGCGTCGGTGACGCTGCCGGCAATTGATTTTTTTCTCTATGACGTGCGCGAAAATTGGGAGCTGCGGAATAATGAGTGGGTCATGGAGCGAAGCAACGGGATGGTTACGAAACAGGGACCGCCAATTCGCGTTGACTGTTCGTATTTAGTTACGGCGTGGGCCAGTAAAAGCGTGCAAAATCCTGCGGAAGATGAACACAGGTTGTTAGGTGAGATCGTACAGGTGCTCGTGCGGCATCGGAGGCTTCCTGACGCGGTGCTGCAAGGGAGTCTGCGAGGGCAGGAGCCGCCGTTACGAGCAAAAGTGTTGCAGACAGCAAATCTACAAAGTTTGGGTGAATTCTGGCAAGCGTTGGGCGGACGACCTAGAGCGGCCTTGCATTATACCGTCACTATTAGTGTCCCTGCGGCTGAGCCGATTGTGGTTGGACCGCCGGTGGTCGAGAAAAGAATTTAAGTAATGGGGGAGAAGTGGCGTCAAATTTCCTCATACTCGAACCAAGCCGTCGGCAAGTCGCGATAGCCGGACGAGTGACCGACGCGCAAACCGGACAGGCGCTAAACGGCATCCAGGTGACGATCACCTCTGCGCCAGCGGCGTTTACCTCCTGGTTAGCCTTACGCGCCAAACAGTATGAGTCTCGCTGGGCCGTAATGGCTGAGCGCGCGGACCGCACGCACACAGTGAAAGACGGTCAGTATCATTTTCTTGATTTGCCGGCAGGCCAGTATACGCTGACGGCGTCGTTTCCTGGGGCTGGCAGTCGTTACGGTACGGCTGACGCAAAAGCGCAAGTCGTCGTTTCCCGCACGGGTAATGATCTCGGGAAAATCTCTTTGGCGACTGCTGACATTGCCTTGCCGCCGACAACCCTGAAAGGTCAGGTGACCACTGCGGACACCCAGCCGGTGTTTTTTGCAAACGTACTGGTCCAAGGCAGTGGAGAACGCACATTTAGTGATGCTCAAGGAAACTATCGTTTGGTCGGCCTTGAAGTGGGCGCACGCACCGTGCAAGTTTCCGCACAAGGGTACAAAGTAAAAAGCCAAACAGTGCAGCTCAGCCAGGCGGGGGGAGAGCAACAGTTAAATATCGTCCTGAACAAATGATGCAGTTGGGCGCAGAACATCACGTCTGCACAGCGAAGGTCGTCAGGAAGAAGCAGCCTTCCACGGAATCAATTAAGGAGGAGTCATCGTGCCACAATATCGCTCACCTGGAGTATACGTCGAGGAAGTGCCTTCGGGCGCGGCTCCCATTGCTGGGGTCGGAACCAGTACAGCAGGATTCATTGGCGAAGTAAAAGACGACGTCAAAATGCCTGACCAACCCGGAAAGTTTAAAACGACAAAGGATAAGAACGATCAGGAAGTTCTTGACGTTGATGACAAGAATAATCCGATTCCCGTCCCGTACAAGGTTTCCCCTCCGAGTGAGCCTCAACTCATCACGAGTTGGGGGCAATTCAAGAATTCATTCGGTGATTTCCAAGCGGGGAACAAAACGCTCGCCCACGCGATCTATGGTTTTTTCAATAATGGCGGCACTCGGGTTTGGGTCACCCGGACCCACCTTGATACGACAGGCGTCACCAATGCTCTCGCGAAATTCGCCGCTATTGATGAGATCGCGCTGGTTGCGGTTCCCGGGGCGCAAGATGCTACCACACAGGGAGCGGTGATTGATCACTGTGAAAAAACTGGAGATCGTTTCGCCATTTTGGATGGCCAGCGAAGCGCTGCTACTTTGATGCCCGATGCAATCAAGGGCGGCGTGCGCGATAGCAATTATGCTGCGCTGTATTTCCCCTGGATCACCGTTTTCGATCCTGTGAGCGGCGCCAATGATGTTGTCCCGCCGAGCGGTCATATCGCCGTCATCTACGCCCGAGTAGACGCGGAATGCGGGTTGCATAAAGCGCCCGCCACAGTGTCAAGTGACCACCGGGTCCATGTCGCTGTCAAGCGGAA
>CAZUFQ010000667.1:0-4460 GCA_964618735.1 uncultured Enterobacteriaceae bacterium | reverse complement strand
CCGGCGCAGATGATTGGCGAGGTGTAATGGCATGAGCTCGGGACGAACCTTACCATGGGATTGGTATCCAGGAACGATTCCTGACAACGTCCGGATCGATGACACTGCCTATGTGGAAACCTCCTTCAGTTTCACACAATATCGTAGTGAGGAACCCATTGGGGTGCAAATTGGCAAAGGGTCTTCCACTTATTCTGGCACTATGTTCGACGTGGGACGGCGCGGACGAGTCTTTTTGGGAGACTATGTGTTAGTGCATGGTGCAAAGATTCGCTGTGATGCGGAACTACGCATCGAAGACTATACCTTTATTTCTTGGAACGTCGTCGTAATGGACACCTATCGGGCGCCGTTTGACCCGCAGAAAAGAAGACCGCTCATCGAACGCCTCCCTTTCCAAAAGCAGAGACGGTTCGAAGAAGAAACAACCGCCCTGCCGATTCGGATCGGGCGCGCCGCGTGGATCGGTTTCGACGTCTGTATTTTACCGGGAGTGACCATTGGCGATGGCGCAATTGTCGGCGCCCGCTCGGTTGTTGTTGATAATGTAGAACCCTACACGATCGTCGGCGGCAATCCTGCACGATTAATGCGACGGCTTGACGTTAAAGGAATTGATTGACCATGACTGCTGAACCACTTTCTGTAAATCCCAAAGGAAAGCTCATCGTTTCCGGGATTCTCTTTTGGTACCCCCTGGCCGGAGTGACGTATCAGTTTTTGCACTATTTGATTGGCTTGCGCCGGTTGGGATACGATCCTTATTACGTGGAAGATTCCGCTCGTTGGATTTACGATCCGCGCATTAACGACACGACTCCTGATGCGAGCGGCAACATTGCCGCCATCGCGCCGATTCTGGAAGCATACGGCTTTGGCGACCGCTGGGCCTATCGTGGCTATTACGAGAATGGGCAATGCTACGGTATGACTGAAAAACAGATTTTGCAGCTCTACCGAGATGCGGATGCTTTTCTTAACGTTACTGGCGCACAGGAAATGCGCGAAGAGCAGCTCGGCTGCGCGCGTCGTCTCTATGTGGAATCTGATCCTTTTGCGGCTCAAGTGCGCTTCGCCCAAGGCGACGTCAACACCGCCCGTTTACTCGCGGCGCATGACACCCATTTCAGCTTTGGCGAGAATCTCGGCGCTGCCGACTGTACCGTTCCTATCCAGCAGTTCCACTGGTTGCCGACGCGTCAACCCGTAGTCATGGACCTCTGGGCGCATGCTGGCGGCGCTGATGCAACAAAGTATACGACTATTACGACATGGCGGAACAAAGGCAAAGATGTGACGTATCAGGGAGACGTATATTATTGGACGAAAGACCGGGAGTTTCAGCAGTTCCTTGACCTCCCCAAGCGCCGCCCCGTGTCATTTGAGCTTGCAACGACCGTTGACGCCGAGGTGCAGCAACTGCTTCGCCGCCATGGTTGGGGGCAGGTCGATGCGGTGAGTATTTCAAGAAGTTTCGATCACTATCGGACCTATATTCAAAACTCTCGGGCCGAGTTTACCGTGGCGCGTGATCAATACGTACGCCCTCACACTGGGTGGTTTAGTGACCGTAGTGTCTGTTATCTGGCGGCGGGACGCCCTGTCATTACCCAGGAAACGGGCTTCAATAAATTCATGCCGACTGGAAAAGGCCTGTTCGGGTTTCAAACAATGGACGAGATTCTTACGGCGGTCGATGAAATTGAGCGTGATTATGAGGGCAACTGTCGAGCCGCGCGTGATATCGCCGCAGAATACTTTGCCGCAGAAAAAGTGCTGCAAAAACTGCTGCACGATGCAAGGTTAGCGTAACGTTGTGGACGCTCGGGATATTGTCATCGTGCTCGGATTGTTAGGCCGATTCCCGATGGCTGGGATGGCTTGGCAGCTCGTGCACCATCTAGTGAGTTTTCAGCGGCTCGGGTTCGACGTGTATTATGTAGAGGAGACCGGTTCTCCTCCGTATGATCCGCGCAGGAAAGACTTGGCCAACGATTGTTCATACAGTGTCCAGTATATCGCTGAGACCCTCCGACGGTTTGGGTTGGATAACACCTGGGCGTATCATGATTCCCTCACTGACCAATGGTACGGCTTATCGCAAAGCCGCTTACGCGAGCTGTTTGCTCAGGCGCTTTGCGCTGTGAATTTATGTGGCGCGAGCCATCCTGACATGCTGACTTTTCGCCCTCGCGGCAAATTGCTGTACGTTGAGACTGATCCAGTGCTCTATCAAGTCCGTTTAGCGCAAGGTGACGTCGAGACGTTCCGTTTCCTCAACGGACACGATGCGCATATCACTTATGGTGAGAATTTAGGAGAGGCTGACTGTCCGATTCCTCTTCCCCACTTCGACTGGAAAAAATCGCGACCGCCGGTGGTGCCGGACCTCTGGCCAGTGCTGCCCGAGACGTGTGCGCAGAGATTTACCACCATTGCCACCTGGCATAACCGCGGCAAAGACCTTTCCTTTGGAGGCGAAACGTATCTATGGTCGAAACATCTAAACTTTCTCAAGCTGGCGGACTTGCCGCAACGCACGTCGCAACAACTGGAGCTTGGAGTTGAGATTGATGCGGCGGAAGAGCTGGCCACTTTCACCCAAGGTGGCTGGATGCTGACCGATCCGCTGTCCGTCTCGCAAGATTTTACTGTGTATCGCGACTATATTTGCGGTTCGCGCGGTGAGTTTACGGTGTCAAAAGATGCGGTGACCCGCACCCGGAGCGGGTGGTTTAGCGATCGCTCGGTGTGTTATCTCGCGGCAGGACGACCTGTCGTAACGCAGGAGACAGGTTTTAGCAAATTCGTTCCGACTGGGCGGGGGCTGTTCGCTTTCTCTTCTGTAGAGGAAGCCGTAGCCGCGTTAGAAACTGTGAACCTCAATTATTCCGTGCAGATGCAGGCGGCGCGTGAAATCGCACACGAATACTTCTCGGCAGAGAAACTCTTACTGCAGCTTCTCCAGGACGTAGGGCTGTAGTGCAATCGGAAGAATCATGACGAAGTACCTTGTGATCAATGCTGACGATTTTGGTTATGCTCAGGGCGTCAACCGTGGCGTCATTGCCGCCCATGAGTGCGGGGTGGTGTTGAGTACGAGTCTGATGGTCGATATGCCGCTCGCGCGCGAGGCCGCTGCTATTGCCGCCGCTTATCCTGGTCTTGGCGTGGGACTGCATTTCGCTGTGACTGACATGAAGGGACCGAAAATCGACCTCTTTAATGTGACGGCCATCGAAAAAGAACTCCACCGGCAGTATCAGCTATGTTGCGACCTGCTTGGTCACACACCCACGCATGTAGATTCGCATCACCACGTCCACTTGCGAAAAGAGTTGAGGCCGCTCTTTGTCGCCTGGGCGGCAGAGCATAGGTTGCCGTTGCGTAATCATGGCGACGTACATTATAACGGCGGATTTTATGGACAATGGTACGACGAAGAATGGCGGCCGCATCCAGCGCCCGAACTTATTCGTCTAAAAAATTTAGAAAAGATTTTTCGCGACCTCCCGGCGGGAGTGACGGAACTCGCTTGTCATCCTGCCTATCTATCTCCGGATCTCGACAGTCCGTATGCGTCTGAGCGAGAGATTGAACTAGCGACCTTAGTGAATCCACGCGTCCTCTCCCTTGCCCACGAATTAAATATTGTTTTGGTAAACTTTGCTACGCTGCCAACGGTGCTGGAGAAGAGCCATGTGGCTGCCTGACCGCTTACGCGTGGTGTGGAAAGAGGTGGAAGCTGGCCGCCTCGACAAAGAGGCGATGGCCGCTATCCAAGAACGCGAACTCGAAAGCTATCGCAGCGAATGGCGCAAAGCGCTGCTGCAGCCTGGCGAGCAGGATCTGCGCACAAGCTTACTGCGAGAAGTGGCGCGTTACTATGGAATGAGCGATCTTGCCGTGGTTGAACAACTATGTACTGGGGCAGTCGCCGCGATGCGCCAAGAATGGGAGCAGCAGATCGATTCTAGCCGCCGTGCGAGCATCGAACATTTCTATCAAAGCGCCACGATGGTCTACGACCTGATGGGCTGGCATTCTCTGCGTGATGATACTGGTCCTTTGGGATACGTGTTGGGGTTAGAGATCGCGCGAGAGCAGCACGTGCGCACGTGCTTGGATTTTGGTTCTGGCGTCGGTTCCGGGGCGCTTCTGTTTACCCAAGCTGGGGTGCGGGTGACGCTCGCTGATATTTCCACGACCTTGTTGGACTTCGCGCATTGGCGTTTTACTACACGTGGGCTCTCAGCTCACTTTATTAATCTTCAGCCGGATGCTCTGGCGGATGCCAGTTTCGACATGATTCTCGCGATGGATGTGTTTGAGCATCTGGTTGATCCGGTCGACGCCATCGAACGATTTTGGCGTGCGTTGCGGCCCGATTGATTTTTCGTCCGGGTTATTCAGGTTTAGGATGCTTGGGCGCATTCCCCACACAACGGTCGCCAATTTTT
>CAZUFQ010000666.1:0-4472 GCA_964618735.1 uncultured Enterobacteriaceae bacterium | reverse complement strand
TCATCGCCATGCGGCGGAACGTCTCTCGAATGTACTTTGCTGAAGCGAGCGGATCTGGGTTGAAGCCTGGCCCTTGTGGGTTCACATAGATCAGGCCCATGTGATCGGCGCCGAACGGCCCCTGGATCTGCCCGTCGCTGGCGTGGCGCTCGTCTCCAAGCCACGTGTTCTCAGAGCCCCAGAAGACCTCGTCGGGCTCCCAGAGGTCCTCCCGCCCAAAGCCGAAGCCGAACGTCTTGAAGCCCATCGACTCATAAGCACAGTTGCCGGCGAAGATGATCAGGTCGGCCCAGGAGATCTTGTTGCCGTACTTTTGCTTGACCGGCCAGAGCAACCGGCGCGCCTTGTCGAGGTTCGCGTTGTCGGGCCAGCTGCCGAGGGGAGCAAAGCGCTGCATGCCGCTGCCGCCACCGCCCCGGCCGTCGGCAATGCGGTACGTGCCCGCAGCATGCCACGTCATCCGGATAAAGAGCGGCCCGTAGTGGCCGTAGTCGGCCGGCCACCAGTCCTGCGACGTCGTCATCACCTGCTCGATGTCCTTCTTCAGGGCATCCACGTCAAGTTTCTTGAACTCCTCCACGTAGTTGAAATCCTTGCCCATCGGATCGGAGATGGGATTGTGCGCGTGGAGAATCGAGAGATCCAGCTGATTCGGCCACCAGTCCTTGTTCGTCCTGGGCCGAGTCCGCTTGGGAGTCGGCGAGGGGATTACTGGGTTCTCGCTTTCGCTGCCGTTAGACATATCGGTTTTCTCCTTTCTGATCGAATAATTCTAAAAAGATTATTATCCTTACTAAGACAAAAATTTTACTTCGTTTCTTTCTGCGCGCAGGCGGCGCAGAGTCCAAAAACCTGCACGCTGATTGACTGAGCCACAAAGCCAGAGAGCCGTTTGGGCGGTGCAATGGTGTCGAACTGTTCATTGTACAGGTCGTGGACCTTCTTGCACCGCGTGCAAACAAGGTGGTGATGTTTGTCGAGATTGGCGTCATAGCGTTTGCTGTCGCCGCTCACATGGACCTCCTTTACCATGCCGAGCTTCGCCAACGCGTCCAGCACCTTATAAATGGTCGCGAGCGAAAGCGACGGCATCGACGGACGGACTCGCTGATAGAGCACCTCTGGCGTCGGGTGATCCTCTGCTTCCAACACAGCGCGATAGATCGCCAGCCGCTGCGGGGTCACATTCATGCCGGTCGCACGGCACCGCTGGAGCAGATTCTCGAGTTGTGATTCCACCGGAACGTTTCTGTGCATGTGGAGAATTATTCTCCTTTGAGAATAAGCTGTCAAGCGGTCAAGGCCTCCTTGTCGAGACGCTCGATCAACGCTTCGCCGTCCTCACAGCTGAAGGTTACTTCTTCAGGACGTTTCATCACATCCTCTCCTCCTCCGATTCCGTTCGCCCCATCCCAGCAAACGGTTTCCGGCCTGAAACGGCGAAGCTTAGGGCAGGAGGGGGACGCCAACTAAGGAAGGAGCAAGTGCCCCCAGCCTCACGTCTTCGACTTAAGCCGTTGAGCTGGGACTGCGCCTCAATCGAGAATGTCACGCAGCGTCACCGGAAGGACACGGAAGATGAGCTTTGGAGACGCCGTGCTGCTGCGGGAAGCTGAGCAATACGCCGTGACATCTATCGTCATTTGGAATACCAAGGATTTTACTCCTCGGACGACCATTCCCATATGCACCCCCGCAGCATATCTGCAGCACCACCCTCTTCCTGAAAAATATAGTGTCTTTCCCTCGCGTCTCGAGGGAGTTCTGGGCGCCAAGATAATTAGAGAATTTTCACCATTTGACAGCTGGATGAGATACGCCGCATAATCGCCCCTATGCCTGAGGAGCCGTCACAAACGACAGGGATTGAAACCCGCAAGCTGGCCGCGATTATGTTCACCGACATCGTCGGCTTCAGCCGCCAGATGGGCGCGGATGAAAGCCGAACACTTCGGTTACTGGCGGTCCATAACCAGATCATTCAGCAGGCGACGACCACGCACCACGGCACGGTGATTAAGACCGTCGGCGATGGTTTCTTGGTGGATTTCCCATCGGTCGTCAACGCTGTCCAGTGCGCCCAACAGGTGCACGCTCAACTTCGCGCTCACAACAGGGAGAAAGAAAACGCGGAACAGATCCACGTGCGCATTGGCATTCATTTAGGCGACATCGTCCAGCAGCATGGCGATGTATTTGGCGACGGCGTCAATGTAGCTTCACGGCTGCAAGGATTAGCCGAGCCCGACACCATTTGCATCTCCCAGAAAGTCTACGAAGAGGTGGAAGCGAAGCTCCCACTCGGCGCAGTCGTCCCTTTGGGCAAGCCCCAGCTCAAGAATATTGCCCAGCGGCAGAACGTGTATCTCCTGCTGCCCGAACCGCCCAAAAGGCTGCGAGAACGTCTGCAAGTGCAACGGCTCAAGTTCTCGCGTCGCGTGAGCCCTGCGCAGCGCCTGGCATTAGCGGGGCTGCTGCTCATTGTCGTCTCTATCGTCGCTACCCGTTATTTCCCCATTCTTTTTCCCAACACCCAACATCTAACACCTAACACCCAGACCGCGCTGCCCCTGCCGAACAGACCTTCGATCGTCATCCTGCCCTTCGACAACATGAGCAACGATCCCGAGCAGGACTACTTCAGCGATGGCATCACTGAAGACATCACCTCAAATCTATCCAGAGTCTCCAGTCTCTTCGTCATCGCCCACAACTCGGCGCGTATCTACAAAGACAAAGACGTAGAGGTGCAGGACTTGAGTCGCGAGCTGGGCGTGCGGTACGCCTTGGAAGGCAGTATACGTAAAGCTGACAATCAAGTCCGCGTCACTGCGCAATTGGTCGACGCCACCACGGGAGAGCATCTCTGGTCGGAACGCTTCGATCGCCCCTACAAGGACATCTTTGCCCTGCAAGATGAGATGGTGCAGAAGATTGTTACCACACTCAGACTCCAGCTGACGTTAATGGAGCAAGGGTACATCATGCGCAAGCGCACGGACAATCTGGAAGCTTATGACGCTTTCTTGCGTGGGCAGGAGCACTTTTGGCGTTTTACGAAAGAAGCTACGGCTCAGGCGCGGCAATTATGGGAGAAAGCCATTGCCCTCGACCCGCATTATGCGGAAGCGTACGTGATGCTGGGTTGGACCTACTGGCTGGAGTGGATCTTTCGCTGGAATACGGATTCTCAGAACCTGGAGCGCACGTTTACGCTGGCGCAACAGGCCAGAGCCCTCGATGATTCCCTCCCCCTAGCCCATTCGCTTTTGGGCCAAGTCTATGCGCTGAAACAGCAGCATGAGCAAGCTATCACTGAGGGTGAGCGGGCCATCGCCCTCAACCCCAACAATGCCGACAGCTATGCATTTCAGGCGCAAGCGCTGAACTTTGCGGGCAGGCCAGAAGAGGCCCTGCAGATGGTGGAGCAGGCGATACGACTCAACCCCCATTCTCCGCCCATATATGTATGGGAGTTGGGTTGGGCTTACCGCTTGACCGGGCGGGATGCCGAGGCGGTCACCACACTGAAGGAATTCATTAGTCAAAGTCCCAATTTTCCTCCGGCCCGCTTCCACCTGGCGGCCAGCTACGTACAGCTGTGGACCTCACAACAAAGCTCGGACTCACCGACGCTAGAGGAGGCGATGGCGATGGCGCAACGTCTCCTCGCCCTCAATGACTTCTTCCCTTCAGGGCATCAGCTTTTGGGTTTTGTCTATTTGTGGCAAAAGCAGTATGAGCAAGCCCTCGCCGAGCTAGAGCGGGCGATAGCCCTCGGTCCTAATGAGGCATGGGGCGTTGCGGTTCTGGCTGAGGTGCTGAGCCGAATGGGCAGAACAGAAGAAGCCCTAAAGGTAGTAGAACAGGCGTGGCGCCTTCAGCCTTTGACTGTGGATTTTCACTTAGACAGTATCGGCGCTGCCTATTACCTAGCAGGGCGACCTGAAGAGGCGATTGCCCCTCTGAAGCAATTTCTCACTCACTACCCCAACATTCTTGGCGCTCATCTAACCCTGGCGGCAGTCTACAGTGAGCTAGGCCAAGAAGTAGAGGCCCGGGCCGAGGCGGCGGAAGTGCTACGACTCAATCCCAAGTTTTCCTTGGAGGTCCATAAAGAGCGAGTGCCTATCAAAGATCCGGCGATATTGGAGCGGCATATCGCGGCGTTGCGCAAAGCGGGGCTCAAATAAACCAGGAATAATGAATGCGGAATGATGAATACGGCTAGGCAATAGGCGGTAGGCTATAGGGAAAGCTGAGAAGATCCTCAAGCCGGAAGCCTTTGGCTTGACAGCACCTGCCTCTCGGGACTAAGAGAAGGCAGAAATAGAGATGGTTTTGCTCGTAGCGCGCTCGATGCGTCAGCGTAACCATCTTGCCATCCTACGATTGCAGAGGGGGTGCTCCAGGGGAGAGATTTTGGGGATCGGCCTCACACATTATTCACCCTTAATCCATACCGAACAGAA
>CAZUFQ010000665.1:0-4474 GCA_964618735.1 uncultured Enterobacteriaceae bacterium | reverse complement strand
AACATGGCCCAGAAAAAGCCGAGAGAATCCGGAATAGAATCTCTCGGTAGTTTTTGGTCGAAGAAAAACAGCAGATGCTGGTTGACAATGTAGTCCCATAAGAACCCGGGATTTCTCTGACCGGCAGCGACATGCCAGGGAACAGCAACTGCAAGCATCAGGAGCACCCCCCACAGAGCCGAAAGATTCCGAAGCCGCGCGAACAGAGTGCGAGGCAGAAGTTCTCCAGTCGCTATTTCCACCAGAGCGATAGTCGCGCCGACGAGGACGACTGGCACGAACGCTTTGTCCAGCATTCCAATCCCGAGCGTCAGCCAGAATGCACTCTTCGTCCGTATGCCCGCGCCACGGCGAATGCGCTCGTAGAAGTACAACGCCAATGTGACGATGAAGACAAGCATCATGTCCGCACGAAGGAGGCGCGCTTCGACCACAAACCCAAACGTAGTGGCAAGGACTGCCGCCGCCGCTAATCCTGCGGTTTGACCAAAGAGTTGCCTTCCCAATAGTCCAGTAACCAGGAGCGTACCAAGCGCCGCTAACACCGACCACATTCGGGCATATTCGGTCGGCCCAGCGAGCGTGAAAGTGATGGCTGGAAGCCAGTACATGAGCGGTGGTTTGGTGAGGAAAGGTTCCCCGTTCATACGGGGCGTCACCCAGTCGTTAGCCTCGATCATCTCTCGCGCAGGTTCGGCAAACATGCCTTCGGTGTCAGAAAAACCAGGCCGATCCAGACGCCAAACAAAGAGCGGCGTCGCCACAAGGAGCAGAAGCAAGAGCCGGAGGATCATACGTCCAGATACGCGGACGCCCACAACTGGAACATAAAAAGCGTCCAAAGCTCTTTGGCGTGATTGGCAAGACCGTCGAGGTGGCGCTGTAGGAGTGACATAACATAATTGGGAGCAAAAATCCCTTGTCTTTGTAGATGGATAGGATCAAGAACTTCACGCGCCAGATCCCGCAGGTCTTCACGGAGCCATGATCCAGTCGGCACGCCGAAGCCATGTTTCGGCCTCCGGACGATGGTCGCAGGCAGAAGCTTTCGGGCCGCGCGTCGCAGGAGGGGCTTAGTGCGCCACAATCCTCGTCGCGTCGCAGCCGGTAAACTTAAGGCATACTCGGCAAGGGCAAGGTCCAGGAATGGCGCCCGTACTTCCAAAGCAGTAGACATCGATGCTCGATCCGCTTGCACCAAGTTATCTTCGGCAAGATAAAACAGCAAGTCGAGCCCCGTGGCAATGTCGCTGGTGTTACGGGGAGCCCATTGTTCAAGCCAGGCATACGCATCGGCATAAGGATCCTGCCGTTGCACTTCTCGCCACACGGCAGGTGAGAGGGCTTGAGAGAGAGCGTCAACATGAAAATGTCCCATCCAACGCAAGTGGCGCGGCGCCGCCGGTCGCGCCGCGTCGCGCAGAAAACGGCGCAAAGCAAAGTCCCAACTCAGATAAGAATGCGAAGTGGGCAAACGTTCAGCAGCGACGGAAAAGCCGCGCACAAGCCAGGCGGGAAAACGACGATAGAGATCAGCGGCAATATGTGCGGTGTGGGTCGGGTAGCCGCAAAACAACTCGTCGCCGCCATCCCCCGAAAGCGCCACGGTAACGTGTTGACGGGCGAGACGAGAAAGCAACACGGCGGGAAGACTGCTCGCATCGGCAAACGGCTCATCAAAGATACGCGCAACCTCCGGCAACAGGGTGCGAGCCTGCGCACTGGTCAGCACCAGCTCATGATGCTCGACGCCGAGGTCGTGGGCTACTGTCGCGGCGTGCGCCCTTTCGTCAAAACTGGGTTGCTCAAATCCGATCGCAAAGGTTTTGACCGGCGTCGACGCCGCTTCAACCGCGAGAGCAGTGACGAGGCTTGAATCGATTCCGCCGGAAAGAAACGTTCCCCAGGGAACGTCACATTTTGTTCGTGCGTGCACCGACGCGCGCAAACGCGAGAGAATCTCCGCCGCCGCTTCTTCTGGGCTGGGTTGACTTTCGCTTGCTGCTGGCGGACATGGAGGCTGCCAGTAACGGACAAGGGTTTCTGCTCCGGTCGCGTTTAGCCGCAGCCAATGCGCGGGTGGTAGTTTGCGAACGGCGCGAAAAATTGCGTGCGGCCAAGGAATATACCCATAGGATAAATAGGTCGCTACCGCAGTCCAATCGAGTTCGCGAGAAACACCGGGGTGGACCAACAGCGCTTTTGGCTCCGACGCGAAGAGGAACTCGTGCGGCAAGCGTGCATAGTACAGCGGCTTTTCACCGAAACGGTCTCGGGCAAGAAACAGCGTCTGTTCTCGATCGTCCCATACGGCGAACGCGAACATGCCTTCGATGCGTTCCAGACAGGCGGGGCCAGCGTCAGCATAGGAGTGGAGCAACACCTCAACATCGGTTCGTGTGGTAAATCGATAGCCACGCGCCGAGAGGTCTGCGCGCAAGGCATCGGCGTTGTAGATCTCGCCGTTGGCGACCAAATGCAATCGTCCGTCTTGACTGACAAGAGGTTGCTGACCCGTGACCAGATCAACAACCCGCAGCCGTTGGATCGCGAGCCCAACAGGGCCTTTTCTCCACAAGCCGTTTTCGTCCGGACCTCGATGGGCAAGCGCCTGACTCATCGCTTGCAAAACAGAAAATGGAATCTCTCTCTGTCCGCCAAGGCTTAAACTCCCGACAATCCCGCACATGCGATGACGATCCTTTTTATTATGAGAGAAAGAAACAGCTCATAAGCCTGGACATTCCTTCCATACCCCAGCTTGAACTAAAGATTGGGCGCCGGCTTCGAGCGCCGCCACAGTATGAAGCGAGGACATTCCACTACTAGGAGCGGGCTGACCACTGATGATGCTATCGCGAAATGCTTCGCAGGCAAGCTGTAAGGGTTCAACACTGTCTCCCGGAATCACTTCTACAATTTCACTGTTTTCTATCGGAATAAGATTCGCGCGGGCAATGTCTTCAGGGTCTGTCCCCCTGACCTGTCCGAGCTGGTAGGCGTAACGAGTGAGCGCACGCTTTTCAAACCGCCCCTCGTACCGAATCATGCCGTGCTCGCCCACGACCATCAGCGACGCTTTTTTTTCGGGAGACAGCCAGCTGAGATAAATGTGAGCGGTGATGTCTCCAGCAAGACGGAGCGAGGCCCACACGATGTCTTCGATTCCAGGCTGAAGAAAAGCATGTCCGGTTGCCGAGATGCAGGCAACTCGGACCTCGAGAAGATAGCGTAGGATTGATAAGTCATGGGGCGCGGAATTCCACCAGACGTTTGAATCGCGTCGGATACGTCCCATGCCGGTGCGCTCGAGCGAGACGTGAAAGATTTTTCCGAGGCGACCGGCGGCAATGAGATCACGTGCTTGTTGCAGCAACGGATCATACAAAAATGTCTCGTCTACGAAGAGCGTCCTCTGCGTCTCAAGCGCGAAGGCGGCTAAGGCGCGCCCATCTGGGTATGACAACGCCAGCGGCTTTTCCACCCATACATGTTTTCCTGAGGCGAGGGCGAAGATAGCAAGGGTATAGTGAGTTGCCGGCGGCGTCGCGAGAAAAACAACATCGATACAAGAATCCCGGAAAAGATGCTGCCAAGAACGAGTAAAGGAGAGATGGGGATAACGTGCTTTGATCTCCTGCTGAAGCTCTGTTCGGGCGTCACAGACAGTCGTGAGCTGCAAGCCATCAATGTTCTGGAGGACTCGAATGAGATTAGCGCCCCAGTAGCCGGCGCCGACAACGGCTGCCCGCAGAGAAGTGTTCATAGCTTAACCTCCGATCTCTGCCGGTTGTTTCGCGAGCGTTGGGTCCGGCGACTGCTGGGCCTTAACGAACTCTTGAATGCGGCGATACGTGAGAGTGAGATACACTACCCCGCCAGCATTTGCGACTAACCCCATCAGTGTTCCCGGACTATTTTCAGAAATCTCTACGAGGAGCAGATAAAACCAGCCGACAATCGCCGCCGCCAGCGCTGCGCCGATGAAGCTCTGCGGCGCGGCCAATGAGCCCCGCCGAATACAATGCACAGGCAACAAATCGCGCAACACTGAGAACATACGACTGAGCCCATAATGGGACTGGCCCGACTGTCGAGCCCGGCCGCCGTACCTCCACCGGTGCCGATCAGTGCTCCTTTGCCTCCGTGGCTCAGCGCGCCAATTACTGCGCCAGTTCCAGCTGAGGTGGCAACCGTTCCAGCTTTCTCGCCTTTCTGCCCCTGCGCCTGCACCGTGCCTTCTTTGTCTTTCACTAGACCGACGTCAGCATCCGGCGCGCTTTCCAGCGCTCCCGGCATGGTGACGGTATAGCCATTCGGCAGAATGAAAGTTGTGAAGTGGACCAACAGCTCCGCCCGGCCGTGCACCCGGCCTCCGCCCTTGGCCTCTGAAACTACTCCTTGCACGCAAGTCCCCGCCGGAATCAAAATTTTGTTATCAACTGAAACCGCAAGATCCGCGCGCCACAAAATA
>CAZUFQ010000664.1:0-4477 GCA_964618735.1 uncultured Enterobacteriaceae bacterium | reverse complement strand
TTTTGCCTTGCTGGTGCCGCTGGCGCTTGCCGCAGGCGGCTACTGGCGCGCCTTCATCCAGCGTAAAAGTTCTGCATCGAAGAGAGCCGCTTCTTCATACTGAGGCGTATGGCCGCTCCGCTCGAATACTCGCACGGTTAAGTCGCGGAACTTCGGTCTGAGCGCATCCCATGCAGAGGGCGGAGCCACCAGGAAGTCGTAACGCCCGAGCGCAAGGAACACTGGCCGATCGAAGGCTGCGAGCCCCTGGGTGATGTCGATATCCCGGAAAACGCGCCCCCAGACGTAGTCGATCATGTCTCTATTCACCTCAACCCCTTCCCACAACGGTGACGAATCGAACCGCGGGTCATACCAGATCCGCGGACCGTTGCGGACGTAGTTCTTGATGAACTGCTCTCCCTGGGGAAGTTGCGCCAACGTCTCATCGGGGAGACGCCGGAGGTTCTCCTCCATAACGGCCTTGCGTTCTGGAGACACCGACTCCTGCCAGTAGCGCTCCGCGGCGGCGGCGCTCGCAGCGCTGAGGTCCGGCGCTATAGCAATCATGATCACATGGGAAACGTTGGCCGGATACTTCTTGGCATATTCGAGCGCCATCAGGGCGTGACCAGAGTGTCCAAGGACTGCAACGCGGCCCAAGCCAAGCTCCTGCCGGGCATGCTCAACATCGTCAACTAGTGTGTCCAAGGCAAATTCCACTGTGTCCACTCGACCAGGCGAGGCGGCAAAACCTCGATGATCCAAGAACACCAGGCGCAAGTGCTGACGCAGATGCGGTGAGAAGAGGCGGGGCCCTTGGATTGAACTCCCGATCGCAATCGTGGGGCTGCCAGAGCCCTCGATGCGATATCGCAGCCGGAACTTTCCAGCAGCAATGAGGCCAGTGTCAGAGACATGACTTTCTCGATCTGCATGTTTCATGGTTATCCTCCAGGTGTAACACTCCGCACTGAGCGGTCTAAGTGCAGCGCGATAGTTAGACCGTGATAGGACTGTTCAAGCGGCCAAGTCACGTAGCACTTCTGGATGCAACTCGGCTACTTTGATGAGCGTCTTGGCCGCCCCACTCGGCTCGCGGCGTCCCTGCTCCCATTGCTCTAATGTCCGCTTTGAGACCCCCAACAATACCGCAAACTGGGTTTGGGTCAGTCCGGATTTTAAACGCGTACGTACGATCGGTGAGTGCGGCTCCACTACAATCCGTTTACCGCCACCTGATTTGATTTCGTGTACACCGTCTAGGACTTCTTGCCAGATATTCCGCTCCGCCTCAAATTTGGCCAGGGCGCGGCCAGTGAGCTTCTTAGTCACGTTCAAACGCCTCCTTTAAAGGTGAACACACAGGCACGCTACGCCTTTGGCGTATTTCTGTCAATCTTGATTCAATACAGCTCCCTCTCCTGTGTAGCCTCCAACACCGTTCAAATGCACGCCTATTTCACGTCTCTGAACAGGGGCCCATACACAAGGGGTTCATTCTTCTCCCAGGGTCGGTAATTGTTGCAGAAGTCAACACGGTCCCCAAGCGTTGGATGGCCCTCCCGCCACAGCTTAAACAACAAGCCCGGACGCGGGACGGCCAGATTTTCAGTTTGGAGCTTCACGAAGGCGGTCGCCGCTGCGTGATTGCTCTGCGTGATTTCTAACCCGAACCGGTCGGCTTCGTGTTCGATATGCCGACTGTAAGCGAGTGCGATCGGCATGACAAGAAAGGAGTAGATGCTGAGGAGCAGCATGAGCAACGGCAATGAGGCAATGTCAGCCAGCTGATCAAAGCCAAAGCGATGCTTGTAGCGGTTGATCAGCCAGCCTGCGGTGCGGTGCACGGCGTAGAGGGCGGCAATGATCAAGATAGAGTAGAAGAAAAGAAGTTTCCAGATATGCCCGAGGACGTAATGGCCCATCTCGTGGCCCATGACGAAGAGTAGTTCTGACTCGTCAAGCTTGGCGATGGCCGTGTCCCAGAGAACAATCCGCTTCGTAGCACCCAGACCAGCGACGTAGGCATTCACACGTTTCGTGTCCTCGCTCTTATTGACTTCGAAGACGCGACCCCCTTCGATCCCGGCGCGCTCGGCCAGTCGCAGAATACTGGCTTCGAGCGCCTTGTCTTTCATCGGTTCGAACTTGTTGAACAGCGGAGCGATCCAGATCGGTTGGATCAGGATCATCACCAAAAGGAAAGGAATGGCCAACAGGCCGGTGTAGAGCCACCAGCGCCGCGGGCTCTTCCTAAGTAGGAGATACGGCGCCCATAGGAAGAGAACGCCTATGACAAGGCCGACGAGCAAACCTTTGAGCGTATCGCTAGACCACTTACCAAACGTCTGAGTGGACAGCTCGTAAGCGTGCTCACGAACATAGCCTGCGTAGTAATCAAGCGGCAGGTCAAGTACGAACGTAAGGGTGGAGAAGATGAGGAAATAGAGGCTGATGACGAAAAACCACTTCTTGCCAAAGCGCTGCGCCCAGGCGCGAATGCGAGCAGAAAGCCCAGTAAACAAAAACAGGGCTGGGATCAGCAACCCCCACATCGTCTCAACGACCCAGAGCACGTTACCGCTGCGGTAGTATGCCAGCGCTTTCTCGCTCGGCTCCGGGACTGGAACCGGCTCCGTTGCAGTCTGTGAAGGCGGGACCGTGCTCGGTTGAGTCGTAGAAGCCGGTTGTTGCACGGGCGCTGGGGACTGTTGCGCCTCCACCCTCATCGACAGGATCAAGCAAAAACTGAAAAGTAAGAGTACAGCTCTCATGATTCCTCTTTGAACGTCGCCGCTGCATACTCGCGATGCTTTTTGATCTCTGCCTCTTTCTCTGGAATCGACTTCAATTGGCCTCGTTCGAACGCTTTAAGAACTTCACGCTCTTCTTTATCTAGTTTCGCCATATCACTCTCTCACATATTTCTTGGTGGCTTTCCGACTGGGGATAATGGTTTTGAGGAAGATTTCCGTTTCTGACTCGACATCGCGCAGACTTTGCATCTACCTCTAGTAAACAATATCGATGCTATTTCCGCCGAAGTTAGAAATGTAAATATGGCCTTGTGAATCCATAGCGAGTCCTCCAGGTGCCTGAAATCCCTCAGCGATCAATTCACTTTTTGTTTGTGATTCTTCAACAACAAATTTATAAAGTTGACCTGAATAAAAGAAAGGAAGATAAATGGCTCCAGCCAAATCAATAAAAATGTCTGACTCTCCACCCTCAATCCCATGATAGACTTTCCGAACAAACTCACCGTTGCGCGTGTAGACATGGATTGCTCGTTCATTCCTAGAGGGCGTATATATATTCCCTTGTCTGTCAAGAGCCAAGTAAATTGGCGCATCAAGAGTAGGAAAGAATTCTTCTTTACCATCTGGCGCGACATGAATGATGTACCCATTCCCACCAGTAGAGGCCACAACGGCAACGAAAATATGCCCTTCCGGATCAAGCACTATGCTGTTCTTGTTTCCCTTAACCACAGTAGCAAAAGTCTGAGGGCTTCCATACTTTTTCCCATCCCACGAGAAGCGAAGGCAGGCTTGCTTTACTATATTATTGGCGTACAGATTCCGCTTACTATCAATGGCAATACAATCAATCCCAAATGGGTAGGTGTCTGGGATGGGAACTCGAATTACCTCTTGAAAGCCGCCGCCACGAGCAATTTGGTAAATTGATGATGACTGGTTACAAAAATACAGATTATCTTCGGCGTCAAACCGGATCTGTTGCAACCTGCGAACTCCTTGGAAGTAGACTGACCTCTCACCTTTTGAATAATGTCCAATAAGAATATCTGCAGCCCCAACAAACCCTTCGACCTCACACTCAACTTTTGTTCGGCCCAACCGTTTTGGAAACAGGACACCATCTTTAACAAATGCCGTAGCAGCATCGAAGGTTTTCCAAATCGCTTTACTGGTTAGATCAATTTCCTTCCGAACAGACCCATCTTTTAAGCTCCCTATAACTTTTAGTGTTCGACGCTCTTCAATTTGAGTTTTAACCTTATTTGGCAGTATTGATATACCAACTAGTTGTGGGGTTCCTGCTTTGCCAATGATCTTAGGAATAGTTATAGTTGAGCCTGTCCAAGCATTACATATTTCTCCGCTTTCTAGATCTCGATACCAAGTTTCGTCGACTGTATCATTTTCAAAGGGGCCATGCGTAACATAGTACCCTGCCTTAAATCTGCCAGGATAAGTTGGAACAATGCGCAAATATTCGCGACCGGACTCCGTGACCTGCAATAGCAGTCCAACCACACCCGAGCGCATGCAAGTGCAGGCTGCATCCTCATAAAGCGGAATCTCAACATTTATTATCTCGTAGAGGTTATTCGCTCTTTGTCCTAAGAGATGAGTATCACAATTAACTTCGTTGCTTTCCTTGTCATTGACAACAACGTTTAGCACTCCGGTGAAATTGTGTTTCAATAGCGATTCGTTCCCGTTTTTTTCAATGCGCAGTACGTGTTATT
>CAZUFQ010000663.1:0-4477 GCA_964618735.1 uncultured Enterobacteriaceae bacterium | reverse complement strand
TCCGAAATGGCACTCCCATGTTCCTTTCGGCAATTTCCCCGGGATTTTTTTTAGTGTTGCAGTAATCGCTTTTCTGTGATCATAAATACCGCTCCTACCTCTTTCGGTCAAGTGCTGTAATGAGATTTCTGTAATTTATTAAATCTGCCGTGCCTCTTTGTCATGAAGCAAGGCTAATTAGTCGTCCAAAGTAAGCGCCCTTTACAGGCAACATGCAAAGGCGACATCTTTGAGCGTTGCATCCATTGACGCAAGTCTTTACACAACAATATAGTTGTGTTGATGGTTCCCCCTTTTGATCAGACGGGTAACCTCCCGTCAGGCATTTACTGGGTCACGTGGAGTGAACTGGTGTCCGCTTTTGGATTCACCGTGCGGCGGGTACGGCTTCTGGCCGGATTGAAAACAGCACTCGCGCTGTTGAAGACAGCGGGATGTCGTAGTGTGTATATTGATGGCAGCTTCGTGACGGCGAAACCCCATCCGGGGGACTTTGATGCGTGCTGGGCCATCGAAGGCGTGGATCCCAACATGTTAGACCCTGTGTTTCTTGATTTCTCACATGTACGCGCCGCACAGAAAGCGCGGTTTCTGGGCGAGTTCTTCCCGGCGGATCTTCCCGAAGGGCTTACCGGCAAGACGTTTCTGGAGTTCTTTCAAACTGACAAAAACACCGGCGCCGCCAAAGGCATTGTGGCGCTGAATCTGAGGAGATGGCGACCATGATTAAGAACGAGCGGCAATATCGCATCACTAAAGCGCACGCAGAGAAATTTGCGAAAGCTATTCAGGAGACGACAAGATCTCCGCAGCCTATGGAACATCCCTCGCTCCGAAAGGCGCAGATAGATGCAATGAAAAGTCAATGGGAGGATTTGCAGCGTGAGATCAAGGAGTACGAGACGTTGCGGTCCGGCAAACGGAAAGTCGTTACACTCGACTCACTAGAAGCGCTACCAAAGACCTTGATTCAGGCGCGTATTGCAGCTGGACTCAGCCAGGAGGACTTGGCTGCCAAGCTGGGACTCAAACCGCAACAGATCCAGCGTTATGAAGCCACTGAGTACCAGGCAGCAAGCTTCGAGAGAGTCCAGGAGATCATGCGTGTGCTCGGGGTCAGACTGCGGCGTCCAGCAGCCCTTCGTTTAGCGTCCTGATTCTTGACGAAGAGCTAGACCAAGCGAGGACAGCCCTGCTCAAGATTTTTGCCGAGCAGGTGATAGGCTCTATCCCATCTTAATTGCTGATGATTGCAAGATGATGCAAGCTTGCGCTTCCCTACCACGACTGCTGCAAAGCCAAAAACAGTTCCTGCAGATTCCCACACGTCAGAACGGCGTCGCAGACTGGAGCGTAGAGACCCATCACGCTGTCTCCGGTATCCCACCGCTCTCTTGGTTCAGGATTCAGCCAGATGAGCGTCTTTACATGTTCGCGAATGCGCGCCAAGAGGTCAGGACGCGGGGGACGGCGGTTGTTGCGTGCGTCGCCGAGCACGAGCGCGATAGTGTTACGGGTCAGAAGGCGTTCGCCTTCATCTTCCCAAAACTGCTGTAGGACCTTGCCGAAATCGGAGCGGGCATAGAGATCGAGCGTTTCGTGGGGAACGACGTAGCCGTTCTCGAAAGAGACTTCGCAGAGGCGATCTACATAAGCGAAGGTGCGCACGCGACGGAAATAGTCGGTCGCAGGGGCTATCAACGCCAGCAAGAAATCGCTCACGATCGCTACTGACCCCGATAAATCGCACAAAACGACCAAGTCTAGTTTGCCTGGGCGTCGATAGCGCCAGGACAGTTCGATCGGCGCTCCGCCATGCGCAACTGAAGAACGGAACGTGCGGCGAAAATCAAGCCGCCCTTGTCTTCCACGTTTGTAACGACGACTGAGACGACCACGGAGTCGCCGCGCTAACTCTTTGACAAGTTCTTTTGTCGATTCAACATCGCGTGCATCGAACTCTTTGAAGGGTTTTTCTAGAAGCGCCTGGCGTCGCGCTAATTCGCTTTTGTGCTGATTGTGTTGTTCGTCTTCGCTCGCCTCTTGTACGGCGTGCTGATCGTTGTCTTTGTGTGTGTCCGCTGCCCTTTGTTGTTTTTGTAGACTTTGAAGTTCTTGTGGTTCTTGAGAAGCTCGTTCTCTGGTCTGTCGTTTTTCCGAAGGTTGCTCTTGTGGACGCGATTGTGAGCCTTGCTCTTTGGCAGGCTGCTCTTCTCCAGCGCCAGTGAGCTTACCAAGTTTTCTTTTTCGGCGTCGTCCAGGGCCGGCAAAGAAACGTATAAAGATTTCGTCGAAAGCTGGGCGGTCTGCTTCCTCTTTTACTAAACTTGCCGCCAATGCTTCTCGCAGAATTTCTCGTTCAACGCCAGCGGCGACTATTGCCAGCATCGCATCCATGCTTTCGCTCAGCGAAATACGCAGCCCCGCCCGACGAAGTTCGCTGATGAAATTGAGAATAACAGTACGCATATGTCGTGTTTCTCTAGCAACAAACTGGTCCCCGCCTGCCCTCTTTATCATCAATCCCTTCCCATTTCGCTGTGGCTTTGCTCCCACTCTCTAGAGTGAAACCTTTAGGCGACGGCGTCTTTCCTCAGAAGCCGTCTGGGTCTGTAGGCTGGCATTCCTGTTGCACGATAGCAGAGGGAGCGATGGGTATGTGGATGGATCGGGGACAGCGCCCCACTGCCCTGACTACGCCCTCCAGTGCGGTATGAACCTCGTGTCGGAGGAAACGATATGCATACGAAGCCACGGTTTCTTCAAGGCGTTTATTCCTTTCAAGGGCGCGGGCTAAAAATCCCATTCTTACTCTCCACCGAACTATCGTACACCGTGCCTTTCAATAAACGATCGCAGCTCATCTATTTTCGAGGAGGAAACTCTACTAAGGAGCTGATCTCCATCATCTTTATGCGGGATGACAAACCGATGCGCTATTTTCCTATAGGAGCAAAAGCCGACGTCCATGTGCAGCTCGCTGTGGTGGAGGACCTCCTACCTGACAGCCGGCTGGAGATCTTCCTGGCTGCCCCTGAAGACGCTACTGGATCAGTCGTGTTGGACATCGGCTTGGTCGAAATTTAGGAGAAGGCAGGGGTTTTCAGTTCCTTGCCAGGTCTCCTCAAGGTAATCACGATGGCGAAAAAAAAGAAACTGGTCGTCATTGGTAATGGCATGGCTGGCGCACGTACGGTCGAGGAAATTCTCGCACGCGGCGGTGGAGAGCAATTTGCAATCACCATGTTCGGTGACGAGCCGTATGGCAACTATAACCGCATCCTGCTCTCTAACGTGCTTAATGGATCACAGGATGCACAAGAGATCTTTCTCAATTCACTGACTTGGTACAGCGAGAACGACATCACGCTGCACGCCGGCGTCCGAGTGACGGCTGTCGATCGCATCACGAAGGAGGTATTTTTCAACGAGGAGCAGAGCGCGCCCTATGATACGCTATTGATCGCCACAGGCAGCCGCCCTTTCATCCCCCCGCTAGACGGTCTCACCATGCAGGACGGCGCGTGGAAGCCTGGGGGCTTCGTGTTCCGCACGCTCGACGACTGCACTCATATCGCTGCTTATGCAATGAAGAGCCGCCGGGCGGCGGTGATCGGTGGCGGCCTGTTGGGTCTGGAAGCCGCACGCGGCCTACTCAATTATGGCTGCGAGGTGCATGTCATCGACATAGGCGCGTATTTAATGACGCATCAGCTAGACGCCCAAGCCGGCGCTATCCTTAAAACTACGCTGGAAAAGATCGGCATCCAGGTACACCTGCAGAAGGCAACGAAGGCCATCCTGGGTGAAGAGAAAGTGATGGGACTGGCTTTCAAAGACGGTACAACGCTGGATTGCGATATGGTCGTCATCGCGGCTGGCGTCAGACCCAACACTGAATTGGCCCTACGCTGCGGCTTAACCGTGGAACGCGCTATCGTGGTCGATGATCACATGTGTTCCGTGGATGATGCTAACGTGTATGTAGTCGGGGAGTGTGCGCAGCATCGCGGGCGGGTGTACGGCCTAGTTGCTCCCCTCTGGGAGCAGGCAAAGGTAGTGGCTGACCATATCACTAGGCGTGACCCCGGCGCCGCCTATCACGGTTCTAAGCTGGCCACCAAGCTTAAGGTCATGGGTGTCGAGCTGGCCTCCATGGGTATCACCGAGCCCGAAGAAGAACGCGATGAACTCATACAGTTTGTTGAGCCTAAACGGGGGACCTATAAGAAGCTAATCATTCGCGACGGAAGATTGATGGGGGCAATTTTGCTGGAGGACCTGAGAAAAGCGGCCTATCTGATGCAGGCGTTTGATCGCAACACCCCGCTGCCGGAAGAGCGCTTGTCATTATTATTTGACATCGGCGCTCCCAGTAAAAAAGTCACCATTGACGAAATGCCCAACCACGCCCAGGTGTGCAATTGCAATGGCGTCGGCAAAGGTGCGATCCTCCAGTGCGTCGCCAATGGCAACC